>JAWWOJ010000181.1:0-5959 GCA_033851885.1 Frankiales bacterium
GGCCGCGCGGGCCTGCGTGAGGACGTCGAGGGACCGCTCGTAGCGGAAGCCCGGGCGGATCCGCCGAAAGATGCGGGGGACCGTCTCGATGTTGTGCGCGAGCACCTCGGGCGCGCTGTCGAAGACCACGCGGAGCAGGCGGGGCTCGGCGTTGAAGTCGGGGATCAGCAGCTCCACGCGGATCCCGTCGACCGCCGCGTGGACGAGGCGCACCGTCTCGGCATAGAGCCACGCACCGCCGTCGGGCAGGTCGTCGCGGGCGACCCCCGTGATGGTGGCGTACTTCAGGCCCATCAGGCCGACCGACTCCGCGACCCGGCGCGGCTCGTCGGTGTCGTAGCCAGCCGGCTTACCGGTGTCGATGTTGCAGAAGTCGCAGCGTCGCGTGCACTGGTCGCCGCCGATGAGGAAGGTCGCCTCGCGGTCCTCCCAGCATTCGTAGATGTTGGGGCAGGCGGCCTCTTCGCAGACCGTGTGCAGGCCCTCGCGCCTCACCAGCCCCTTGAGGTCGGTGTACTCCGGGCCCATGACGGCCTTCGTCTTGATCCACGAGGGCTTGCGCTCGATCGGCGTCTCCGCGTTGCGCACCTCGAGGCGCAACATCTTCCGACCATCTGGTGCAATCGTCACAGTGCTTAGGCTAACCCCGTGAGGATGCTCTACCTTCCCGTCGGCGGCATCGAGGACCTTGATGCTCTCGAGCGCGACCCGGACGTCGCCGCCCTCTGGTTCGCCGACGGCGAGCCGCTCGACCTCGGCACCGCCTGGCACGGGATCCATGTGCTGCTCAACGGCTCCGCCTGGGGCGGGTCACCCCCGTTGTACGACGCGGTCCTCGGCGGTACGCCGGTGGGTGACCCCACCTCCTACGAGCCGATCCGCTTCGTGGCGCCCGCCGACGTGAAGGCCGTCGCGGCAATGCTCCCGACACCCGCCGAGCTCACGCCGCGGTTCACCCACCAGGCCATGAAGCAGGCGGAGGCGTACCCGGAGAGCGCCTGGGAACAGCCGGACGTGCTGACCGCGCTGCTGCTGCCGGCGTACGAGCGGTTGGTGGGCCTGTTCGCGGACGCGGCCGCTGCCGGACAGGCTGTTCTCATCACACTCGACAGGGGCTGACCAGTGGACGTGCGCATCTTCACCGAGCCGCAGCAGGGGGCGACCTACGACGACCTGCTGCGCGTCGCTCGCACGACCGAGGAGTGCGGGTTCGACGCGTTCTTCCGCAGCGACCACTACCTGACCATGGGTGGTGACGGGCGGCCGGGGCCGACCGACGCGTGGACGACCCTCGCGGGGCTGGCTCGGGAGACCGCCCGGATCCGGCTCGGGACGCTCGTCACCGCGGGGACGTTCCGGCTGCCGGGGCCGCTTGCGATCGCGGTGGCCCAGGTCGACCAGATGTCAGGCGGCCGCGTCGAGCTCGGGCTCGGCACCGGTTGGTACGACGGGGAGCACACGGCCTTCGGCATCCCGTTCCCGCCGCTCGGCGAGCGCTTCGAGCGGTTCGAGGAGCAGCTGCAGATCCTGAGGGGGCTGTGGGAGTCGGACGGACCGTTCTCGTTCGCCGGCAAGCACTACCAGCTGACCGACAACCCGGGGCTGGTCACGCCGGCGCAGCAGCGGCTGCCCGTGATCATCGGGGGCTTCGGGGCCAGGCGGACGCCGCAGCTGGCGGCGACCTACGCCGACGAGTTCAACGTGCCGTTCCACGACCTGGCCGAGACGACGGCCGCCTTCGACCGCGTGCGCGCCGTGTCGAGCCGGGAGCTGGTCTACTCGGCGGCGCAGGTCGTCTGCGTGGGGGCGGACGACGGCGAGGTGGCGCGCCGGGCGAAGGCGATCGGGCGCGACCCCGACAAGATCCGCGGCGAGGGCCTCGCCGGCACGCCCGCCGAGGTCGTCGAGAAGATCGCCGGCTTCGCGGAGGCGGGGGCCACGCGGATCTACCTGCAGGTGCTCGACCTGTCCGACCTCGACCACCTCGAGCTCATCGCCAGCGACGTGCTGCCCCACCTCTGACCCACCCCCTGCTGGTCTTTCGGGGTCAGTCGGGGGTCGCCACGCGCGACAAGCACCGGGGAGCGCCCTCGAGCGCAGCGCGCGATCAGGGAAGGGGGATGAGGCGGTCCTGGAAGAAGGCGAGCACCTTGGCGACGGACGCGTCGTGGCGGTGTTCGGTGACGACCGAGTGGCCCTTGCCCTCGAGCTCGATGGCGAGGAAGCCGTCGCCGAGCTCGCGCCTGAGGGTCTCGAAGCGGGTGCCCACCGCCTTGTCGCTCTGGTAGCGCAGGCCCAGGACGGGGCAGCCCGCGTCCACCCGCTCCTTGACGGCCGCAAGGTCGCCGGGCGAGAGGTTGAGGTCTGCCGCGAGCTTCTTGGTCACCGCGAACGGCACCGACGGCTGGCTCAGCACCGGGGCGGCGACGTGGCCGTCGACCATCATGGCTAAGGCAAATCCTCCGGTGAAGCACATGCCGAGGGCACCCACGCCGGGACCCCCCAGCTCCTCGTGCAGCGACTTCGCGAGGGCGCGGGTCCAGGTCGCGATCGGCGATGTCTGACCGGTCGCCATCGTCACGAACTCCTTGGAGATGCAGACCTTCACCAAGGACGACACGATGGCCCCGACCGACATCGCGTTGCCCGGTGTCCCGAACAGCGACGGCATCACGACGGTGAAGCCGGCGTCGACGACCTCCTCGGCGAAGCCCTGCACCTTCGGGGTGATGCCAGGGATCTCGTGGATGACGATGACACCGGGCCCGGTCCCTCTGCGGAAGACCGGGTAGCCCCGCCCCTCGGCCTCGAAGAAGCTCTCGTCCCACCCCGCGAGTCTGCTCATGACGGCGGACTCTAGAGCGCGCCGACCCCGACCAGGTGCGGCAGGTGTCGCTCCAGCAGCGGAAGGACCTCGTCGACGGCAACGTCGCGCCCGAGCTCCTGGCTCAGCGTCGTGACCCCGGCATCCCTGATGCCGCAGGCGATGACGGCGTCGTAGGGCGCGAGGCTGTTGTCGCAGTTGAGGGCGAAGCCGTGCATCGTCACGCCGCGGGCGACCCGGATGCCGATCGCGCCGAGCTTGCGCGCCCCGTCCGTCGTCCACACACCGGACCGCCCGTCGACCCGGGTCGTCGCGAGTCCCAGGTCGGTGCAGACGTCGATGAGGACCTGCTCGAGGCGGCGGACGTAGGCGACGACATCGACCGGGTCGGGCAGCCGCACGATCGGGTAGCCCGTGACCTGACCCGGGCCGTGCCAGGTGATCTTGCCGCCGCGGTCCACGTCGACGACGCGCGAGCCGTCGGTGGGGCGCTCCCAGGGCTCGGTGCGCTTGCCGGCGGTGTAGACGGCTTCGTGCTCGAGCAGGAGTACGAGGTCGCCGAGTGTGCCGTCAGCGACCTGGTTGTGCAGCCGTTGCTGCAGCGCCCAGCCGTCGTCGTACGACACGTGCCCGAGCCGTCTGATCTCCACGGTTCCAGCCTACGTCGCTGGATAGGTTGCCCCCCATGACGGTTCCCCCCGGTGAGGTCGAGAAGTCCAGCGTCTGGCCTCGCGCCCTCGTCTTCGTGCTGATGTTCGTCTTCGTGGCGGGAGGTGTGTTCGGTCCGCTGTCCAGCAAGCTGACCGACCAGGAGAAGAACACCAACGCGTCGTTCCTGTCGAAGACGGCGGAGTCCACCCGGACGCTGACCGCGTCGCAGGCCTTCGTGCCCGAGAACAACGTCCCGACCGTGATCCTCTACGAACGGGCCTCCGCGACGACCAAGGAGGACTTCGCGCGGGCCGTCGACGACCTGACGCAGATCCGCCGGCACCCGGAATGGATCGACGGCGACCCGACCCCGCCGATCCCCGCCAAGGACGGCAAGGCCCTGCAAGTCGTCGTGCCGTTCGACGGCAGCGACTCCAAGGCGTTCGTGAACAACATCAAGGCCCTGCGGCAGGAGCTGAAGCGGCCAGGACGTCCGGCGGGACTCACCGTCTACGTGACCGGTCTGGGCGGCTCGCAGGCCGATCTCGTCGCGGTGTTCCAGTCCATCAACGGCACGCTGCTGCTGGTCACCCTCGGCATCATCATCGTGATCCTGCTGGTGGTCTACCGCAGTCCGGTGCTGTGGCTGCTACCGGTCATCGGCTCGGCGATCGCCTACACGATGGCGACCGGGATCCTTTACCTGCTCGCGAAGAGCGGCACCCTCACCGTCAACGGGCAGAGCACCGGCATCCTGCCCGTGCTGACGTTCGGCGCGGCAACCGACTACGCCCTGCTGCTCATCGCGCGCTATCGCGAGGAACTGCACCGGCACGGCCCGACCTGGGACGCGATGAAGGTCGCCTGGCGGGCCGCCGCACCCGCCATCTTCGCCTCCGGCGCCACCGTCATCCTGTCGTTGCTGTGCCTGCTGTTCAGCGAGCTCGAGGGCAACAAGGGCCTCGGTCCGGTCGCGGCCATCGGCATCGCCTGCGCCGTCGTCACGCAGCTCGTGCTGCTGCCGGCGATGCTGCTGCTCGGCCGCTGGCTGTTCTGGCCGCGCATCCCGCACCTCGACGGCGAGGACCCCGTCCATGACGGCCTGTGGTCGGGGCTCGCCGACCGGGTCGGCCGGCACACCGGCGCGTTCGGCGCCGGCACGCTGGCAGTGCTGCTGCTGCTCGCCCTCGGTGTCTTCGAGCTCAAGAGCGGCGGCATCCCGCAGAACAAGGCCCTCACCAGCCGCCCTGAGTCGGTGATCGGTCAGGAGCAGCTGGCGAAGCACTTCCCCGCCGGTGCCGGCACCCCCATCGACATCGTGGCGCCGCTGGCGGTCGCCGACCAGGTCCGCGCCGTCGCCGCCAGTGAGCAGGACATCGCGAGCGTCGTCCCCTATTCCGGCCCAGGCGGGGCGCCACTCGTCCGCAACGGCAAGGTCCTCATCGAAGCCACGCTGTCGATCGAGAGCACCTCGCCGCACGCCCGCGACGTCGTACAGGCGCTGCGCAAGGACCTGGACAAGGCGAGCACGCAGGCGATCGTGGGTGGCTTCTCGGCCATCGAGCTCGACATCCACGAGGCGTCCAAGCGGGACAACCGGGTGATCATCCCGATCGTCCTGGTCCTCATCGCGTTGGTGCTCGGGCTCCTGCTCCGCGCCGTCGTCGCACCGCTGCTCCTGATCGGGACCGTCGTGCTCAGCTACGGCGCGACACTGGGCGCCTGTGCCCTCGTGTTCAACCACGTGTTCGGCTACCCCGGGGCGGACGCGTCGTTCCCGTTGTTCGCGTTCGTCTTCCTCGTCGCCCTCGGCGTCGACTACAACATCTTCCTGATGAGCCGGGTCAGGGAGGAGGTGCCTCGGCACGGTACGAGGAAAGCCATGCTGCGCGGCCTCACTGTGACCGGCGGCGTCATCACGAGTGCCGGTGTGGTCCTCGCCGCCACCTTCGCCGCCCTCGGCTCGTTGCCGCTGGTGTTCCTGTCGGAGATCGGCTTCGCCGTCGCCTTCGGCGTCCTGCTCGACACCCTGGTCGTGCGGTCGCTGCTCGTCCCCGCCCTGGTCCTCAAGCTCGGGGACAGGGTCTGGTGGCCGTCGGCCCTCAGCCGCCCGCGGGAGTCTGTGCCTGTGGACAACGAGTGATGTGAGGGCGCGAAAGTCCTTACGCTGCAGGGCATGCGGGAGTTCGAGGTGCCGGGGCACGAGGTGCTCGAGCTGCTCGGCTATGGCGCGACCGGTGAGGTCTGGCGGGCGCGTCGTGGGGTCGAGCTCGTCGTGCTGCGGCGGCTGGCGGTGGCCGACCGGGACGCCCTCGCGGAGGTACGGCGGCAGGCGACCGTCGTCCGCTCGCTCAGCACCCGGCACCTCGTCAGGCTCAAGACCATCACGCGGGCGCAGGGCGACGAGGTGCTGGTGCTCGATCACGCGCCCTGCGGCTCGATGGAGGGGCTGCTCGCGGCTCGCGGCACATTGACGCCGGGCGA
>JAWWOJ010000199.1:0-3302 GCA_033851885.1 Frankiales bacterium
CGGCAGAGTGGGGAACGCGTTGGGCTGTTCGCGCCAGGACTCGCCCATCGGGACCGGCAGGCCTGTGGACCAGAGCCGGGCTGTGGAAGATCGGCACCACCACCGGCGCCGTCGTCGGACGCTGCCCGGATCGTCAGACCCATGCGACGCGACGACGAGGTCTGGGGTCCCGTGATGATCGAGGAATGGCTGCTGCACCTGAGCGGCCCCACCGATCTGAGTGGCGAGCGCGTCGCTGAAGCGCACCGGCTGGTGCGGGACGCCCTGCTGGGCCTGATGGGCTCGCTCGAGCCGGAGCTCGCCTCGCGGGGGATCTCGCTGCAGCTCATGACTCCCGACACCTGACTGCCCCGCCCAACACCCACTTCCTGATCTGGTGCTGATCCGGCGGGCGCACTCAGGCCTCGCTGAGCGTGGCGGACGCCTCGTGGGAGCCGTGGCAGCAGCATCAAATCAGGGAAGTGGGAGAAAGGGCGGCCCGGTAGCCAGGCTCCGGTCGCTGACGGCACGTCGTCGAAGGGGGCGTGTGAGCGCGGCAGACGGTCCGGCAGAACTAGGCCGACACGACCGCAACGCTCAGGTTGGCGTCGACCTCACCGTGGATCTTCACCTGGACGGTGTGGCTGCCGGTGCTCTTGATCGCGCTCTTGATGACGATCGAGCGCTTGTCGAGCTTCGGACCGCCGGCCTTGGCGATCGCCGCGGCGACGTCAGCCGAGGTCACGGACCCGAAGAGCTTGCCACCCTCGCCGGCGCGGGCCGGCAGCGTGACGGACAGGCTCTGCAGGGTCTGCTTGATCTCGTTGGCGTGCTGCTGGTCGCGGACCGTGCGGGCCTCGCGGGCACGCCGGATGGTGGCGACCTGCTTCTCCGCTCCTCGGGTGGCGGCGATCGCGAGGCCCTGGGGGACGAGGAAGTTGCGGCCGTAGCCGTCCTTCACCTCGACCAGGTCCCCGGGGGCGCCGAGGTTCGGCACGTCGGCCGTCAGGATGAGCTTCATCAGCGTGCCGTGCTCGTGTAGGGCAGCAGCGCCATCTCGCGGCTGTTCTTCACGGCCACGGCGACGTCGCGCTGGTGCTGGCTGCAGTTGCCGGACACCCGACGCGCGCGGATCTTGCCGCGGTCGGAGATGAACTTCCGGAGCAGACCGGTGTCCTTGTAGTCGACGTAGGTCACCTTGTCCTTGCAGAACTGGCAGACCTTCTTCTTCGGCTTCCTCGGAGGAGGCTTGGCCATTGGGGAATCTCCTAAAGATGAATGGTGGGTCTAGAAGGGAGGCTCGTCGGACCAGCCGCCGCCACTGCCGCCGCCGGCCGCCGGGGCCGCAGTGGCCCAGGGGTCGTCAGTCGAGGGGCCGCCGCCGGAGCTTGCAGGTGCACCACCGAAGCCGCCCCCGCCGCCGGCGCCGGCGCCGCGCGTGGTCTTGTTGACCTTCGCGGTCGCGTACTTCAGCGACGGGCCGACCTCCTCGACATCGAGCTCGTAGGAGGTGCGCTTCTCGCCGTTCACCTCGTACGACCGCTGCTTCAGGCGGCCCTGCACGACGACCCGCATGCCCTTCTGGAGCGACTCGGCCACGTTCTCAGCGGCCTGCCTCCAGATGGAGCAGCGCAGGAAGAGGGCCTCGCCGTCCTTCCACTCGTTGGTCGCCTTGTCGAGCGTCCGCGGGGTGGAGGCAACGGTGAAGTTGGCCACGGCGGCACCCGACGGGGTGAAGCGCAGCTCGGGGTCCCCGGTGAGGTTCCCGACGACGGTGATGACGGTATCGCCAGCCACAGGTGGTTCTCCTTGGGTGTTGTCCTTCAGGAAACAAAGCAGTGGGGAAGGACAGAAACCAGTTAGCGCAGCTCGGGCCGCAGGACCTTCGTACGCAGCACCGACTCGTTGAGGTTGAGCTGACGGTCCAGCTCTTTCATCACGTCGGGCGCGGCGTTGAGGTCGACGACGGCGTAGATGCCCTCGACCTTCTTGTTGATCTCGAAGGACAGCCGTCGCTTGCCCCAGATGTCGAGCTTCTCCACTGTGCCGCCGCCGGTGCGGACGACGTTGAGGAACGTCTCGAGACTGGGAGCGATCGTCCGCTCTTCAAGATCCGGGTCGAGGATGACCATCAACTCGTAGTGACGCAAGAAGACCCACCTCCTCCTGTGGACTCAGCGGCCACCGACTTTCGATGGCAGGAGGGTGTTCGCGTCAGCAAACAGAGCAAGGCTACCGGATGTCGTGACGGGCTTCGGGTGCGCTGAGGAGAACCCTGATCAGCAGGGTCAGCACGCCGAGGGCGGCCAGCACCGCCAGCGCCACCGGTAGACCGGTGCCGTGCGAGGAGTGCTGCACGATCCCCGCCGGGTTGGCGTAGTCGACGTGCGTCACCGGGGTCGTCGCCGTGCCGCTCGGGGTCTGGCCTCCAGGGGCCACCTGGGGGGGCGGCCCGGGCGAGCCGCTGGCGGTGGGCGTCGGTGCGACCCCACCGATGATCGCCGGCGGCACGGCAATCCCGGACGGAGTCGGCGCGGCCGAAGGGCTCGCGGACGTTGTCGGTTTCGCGCTCGCCGACGCCGACGGTCGAGACGTGGCGGACGGCCGTGGTGCCGGCGACGCGCTGGGCGACGGAGACGTCGGCACGACGATGCTGCCGGCCACGGTCCGCGGGACGATCCCGATCGCGTAGCTGTCGCTGAAGGCGTAGCTCCCCGGCCGGGTGAACGGAGCCGTGAGCTGGCTCTTCCCCGCGGCGATGGTGTGGTCGAACGACCAGTTCGAGCCGGAGCTGCGCACCCGGTGGCTCGAGGAGTCCGAGTTCTTGAAGGTCACCGTGTCGCCGGCCCGGATCGTCACGGTCGTCGACTGCTCACCCTGGCTCAACGTGATCACGTGCGTGGCCGCCCAGGCGTCGCTGGCCGTCCACAGCCCCACGCCCAGGGCGGTGAGCAGCCCGAGCAGGAGGGCAATCGCGCGCCGGGTCACCTCTCCATGGTGCCACCCGCGTCAGGGGGGCGCCGTACGGTGGGACCCATGCAGATCGGAGCGCATGTCGACCGTGAGGACCCGGCGAACGCGGCGAAGGAGCGCGATGCCGACGTCGTGCAGTTCTTCCTCGGCGACCCGCAGAGCTGGAAGGCGCCGACCATCACCGAGGTGACGATCGACATCCCCTTCTTCATCCACTCGCCGTACGTGGTCAACGTCGCGAGCGCCAACAACAAGATCCGCATCCCGAGCCGCAAGATCCTCGACCAGCACGCGCAGGCCGCGGCCAAGGTCGGCGCGCAGGGGCTGATCGTGCACGGCGGTCACACGAC
>JAWWOJ010000209.1:0-3519 GCA_033851885.1 Frankiales bacterium
ACCTCGTGGTCGGGTCGGTGCACTCGAAGCTGCGGATGCCGTCGGAGGAGATGACGCCGCGGATGGTCGCGGCCATCAGCAACCCGCACCTCGACGTGCTGGGGCACTGCACGGGTCGGATGGTGAAGGGCGCCCGCGGCCGTCCGGAGTCGGAGTTCGACGCGGACATCGTGTTCGCCGCCTGCGCACGGTTCGACGTGGCCGTCGAGATAAACAGCCGGCCCGAGCGGCTCGACCCGCCGAAGCGGCTGCTGAGGCTGGCGCTCGAGGCCGGCTGCAAGGTCGCCATCGACACCGATGCGCACGCGCCCGGTCAGCTCGACTGGCAGCTCGCGGGATGCGAGCGGGCCCACCTCACGGGCGTGACGCCGGCCCAGGTCATCAACACGCTGACGGCCGACGCCTTGCTCGCCTGGACCCGCTCGCGGGTCAGGTGATCTGGGTGGTGTCGATCACGAAGCGGTAGCGCACATCGCTGGCGACGACCCTGTCCCAGGCCTCGTCGATCTGCTCGGGGCCGATCTTCTCGATCTCCGCGGCGATGCCGTGCAGCGCGCAGAAGTCCAGCATCTCCTGGGTCTCCGGGATACCGCCGATGCTCGAGCCCGCCCAGCTGCGGCGGTTGCCCATGAGTGAGAAGGCGGGTACCTCCATGGGTTCCGAGGGGGCACCGACGTTCACCATCGTCCCGTCGAGGCGCAGCATCGACAGGTAGCTGTGCATGGGCAGCGTCGCCGAGACGGTGTTGATGATGAGGTCGAAGCGGTTGCGCAGCTGCTTGTAGGTGCCGTCCTCGCTGGTCGCGTAGTAGTGCCCGGCGCCGAAGCGGCGGCCGTCCTCCTCCTTCGACCGGGTCTGCGAGATCACGGAGACCTCCGCGCCCATCGCGTGCGCGATCTGCACGCCCATGTGCCCGAGGCCACCCATGCCGACGATCGCGACCTGCTTGCCGGGGCCCGCCTGCCAGTGGCTGAGCGGGGAGTAGACGGTGATCCCGGCGCAGAGCAGCGGCGCCGCGGCGTCGAGCTCCAGGGCGTCCGGGATCGTCAGCGCAAAGTCCTGGTCGACGACCAGCTGCGCGCTGTACCCGCCGTAGGTCGGCAGGCCGTCCTTGCCGGTGCTGTTGTAGGTGCCGGTGGCGCCGTTCAGGCAGTACTGCTCGAGGCCGCGCTCGCAGTGCTCGCAGGTGCGGCAGGAGTCGACGAGGCAGCCGATGCCGACGCGGTCGCCGACCCGGTGCCGCGTGACCTCGGAGCCGACCTCCGTGATGACGCCGGCGATCTCGTGACCGGGCACCAGCGGGTAGGTCGCGGGGCCCCACTCGTTGCGGCCGGTGTGGATGTCGGAGTGGCAGATGCCGGCGGCGACGATGTCGAGCAGCACGTCGCGCGGACCGACGTCGCGGCGCGGCACGGTGGTGCGTTCGAAGGGTGCCTTGGCGGCGGGAGAGGCGTACGCGAGAACGTCCATCCCTCCGTTCTACCCGAGGCTCAGCCTGAGCGCTGCTCCGGGATCAGGTCCCGCACCGGACGGGTGAGCAGCGCGAGCAGCTCGTCGGGTACGGCGTCGGCGACGAGCAGCGCGCACGCGGCATCGGACACGACCCCCAGGACGCGACTGACCTCGTTCGGGTCGGACGGCACGCTGCAGTCGTAGCAGGGCCGCGAGAGGCCCTCGGCGCCGGAGCGCTCCACGAGTGCCCAGACCCGGCGGCGGCTCGTCAGCACCGCCGCGTGGAAGGCGGAGTCCCGGGCACCTGCGCGGTCGGACTCGTCGATGTAGGACAGCTCGACGAGGGCGTCGAACAGGGCGCGCCCCTCGACGTCGTGGCAACGGGCGGCGAGCCGGGGCAGAGCGGCGAGCAGCAGCTTGACCGTCGCGCCGGAGGGGCCCAGGTCGGGCTCCGCAACCCGGGCGACGGGGAACGCTGCCAGCCACGGACCCATCAGCGCGGTGTGCTCGGGCTTGGTCAGGATCGGCTTGGCGTAGGCGGCGGCGATCGCGTCGCGGACCGCCTTGAGTGCGGTGGCGGTCACGGTGGGGTCGACGGTGACATAGGCGGCTTCGCCGGCGAGGTCCTCCCAGAACAGGTCGGCGACGGCCTCGAACGCGGCGAGCACCTCCAGCACGAGTGGGCTCTCGGGGCTGAGAGCCCGGTCGCGGGCCGCGGCGAGCATGCCGTTGTTGGTCCAGGCCTCGGCGAGCACCCTGAGGTCCTCGTCACCGATGTGGGCCAGGTGAGCCAGCACCCCGAGGATCTCGGAGATGTTGGGGTGCTCCTCGAGGTGCTGCACTGTCCGTCGGGCCATGCTCCCACTGTCGGCCCGCGGCGCCGAGAACTGGGGCGGATCGCCCGAAGATGGTCCGAAAGGACCACACTGCCCGGGTGGCGACCTGGGGCATGAGATTCGACCTGCGCAACCCCTCTGGCGAGGGCACGACCGAGCGGGTGCAGACGGCCCTCGACATGGCCCAGTGGGCCGACGAGCGCGGCTTCGCGGTGATCATCATCAGCGAGCACCACGGCAGCGCCGACGGCTACAACCCGTCGGCGATGCTGCTCGCGTCCGCCGTCGCCGCCCGCACCCGCCACATCGCGATCAGCGTGAGCGTGGTCCCAGCCCCCTTGTACGACGCACTGCAGCTCGCGGAGCAGATCGCCCTGCTCGACCACATCGCCGGTGGCCGGGCGTCGGTGGTGCTCGGCAACGGCTACGTGCCAAGTGAGTTCACGATGTTCGACAAGCCGATCAGGCAGCGCGGCCGGCTCCTCGACGAGGCCATCGAGACCTGCCTCGCCGCCTGGACGGGGGACCCGTTCGACTTCCACGGCCGGGCGGTCACCGTCCGGCCGACCCCCGCGACCGACCCCCGTCGGCTGCTCATGGTCGGCGGCAACTCCCGGCCGGCCGCCGACCGCGCCGTCCGTCACGGCCTGCGCTTCATGCCGTCCGGGCAGGTCGGCTGGGACCACTTCCGGGCGGCCCGCGCGGACGCGGGGAAGAAGGACCCGGGCGAGCTGTACAGCGGCGGGACCGGCTTCCTGCACGTCGCGCGCGACCCGGACAAGGCGTGGGAGGTGATCGGGCCGGCAGCGATGCACGAGTCGCACGCCTACGGCCAGTGGGCGGAGCAGGCCGGGCAGGACACCGGTTGGGTGCGCTACGGCTCCCTGGAGGAGCTCAAGGCAGCGGGTCAGTACCGGGTGCTGACTCCTGCCGAGCTGGTCGCCGAGGCGGACGGGTTCATCTCGCTGCACCCGCTGATGGGCGGCCTGCCGGTCGACGAGGCCTGGTCGTCGCTGCGGCTCATCGAGTCCGAGGTGCTGCCCCGGCTCTGAGGTCAGTCGGGTCAGCCGGCCAGCGGTCTTGCGGCGCATGCACGGCTCTGCGTCACACTCCCAGGGTGGCAGGGGATGTACGGCGGTCTGCGGACCGCTTCACGACGACGCGACCGGGCTCCGTGACGCGGCACTCCTTCTCGTTCGGCGCCCACTACGACCCCGGCAACATCTCGTTC
>JAWWOJ010000211.1:0-10012 GCA_033851885.1 Frankiales bacterium
TCGCCCGGCAGTGGTGGTGCGAGCCGACGCCGGGCGGCAAGCGGGTCTGGGCCCTCGTCTGACTCAGTCGCTGGGCAGTTCGACCGCGAGCAGCGCCAGGTCGTCGCCCAGCCCGGAGCCGGTCCAGTCCTCGACCGCCCGCAGCACCCCGTCGAGGCCGGTCGGCAGGTCCTGCTCGTTCTGCAGCGGCGCCACGAGCTTGTCGATGTCGGCGAACGTCCCCGCGGCGTCCCGGGCCTCGATGAGGCCGTCGGTGTAGAGCAGGAGCCGCTCGCCGGGTCGCATCCGACCCGTCACCAGGGAGGGTTCCGACCCGAGCCCGAGCGGGAGCGCGTCAGGGACGACCACCGCGGTGCTCCCGGTCGCCGACACGAGCAGCGCGGGCGGGTGCCCGCAGGACACCACGGAGAACGCGCCATCGTCGGCGATCTCCGCGACGAGAGCCGTCACGAAGTCCTCGAGGCCCAGGTGGCCGGCCAGCCGGCGGTCGAGCTGCACCGCCACGTCGACGAGGTCGTCGAGGTCCTCGGCAGCGGCCCGGAACTCACCGAGCACGATGGTGGCGTTGCGAACCGCCTCGAGGCCCTTGCCCCGCACGTCACCGATCAGCAGCCGTACCGCACCCGGCCGCTGCACGACCTCGTACAGGTCGCCGCCGACGAGCGCCTCGGCCGTGGCGGAGACATAGCGGGCGGCGATCCGCAGCGAGCCGATCCGCTCCGGCGGCGAGGGCAGGATCGCTCGCTGCGCCGCGTCGGCCACTCGGGCGACGGCCTCGAGCCGGCCCTCCTGGGCGGCGAACGCCGTCACCGTCTCCACCGCGAGGGCGGCCCGGCGGGCGAGGTCCTCCGCGAACTGCACGTCGTCCTCACCGAAGCGGCGCGAGCTGTCGGCCATGATCATCGTGATGGCCCCGAGCGGGCCGGCTCGACCGGTCAGGGGCACGACGAGCGCTGATGTCATGCCCAGCTCGTGGATGAGCCGGAGGTGTTCGGCGTCGCGCGCCCCAGCCTCGAGCAGTTCCTCCGGCACCTCGGGGTAGACCTCGCTCCGACCGGTCCGCACGACGTTCGGCGCGCCCGTCCGCGCCTCCGCGTCGGGGGGATACCGCTCCCGCAGGTCGGCGGCCCAGGCAAGCTTCTCGGGATCGGCGTGGGCGAGTGCGACCGTGGCGAGCTCACCGTCCTGGACCAGGCTCACCGAGCACCAGTCGGCGACCCGCGGCACCACGAGCTGCGCCACGGTCGTCAGCGTCTCGGTCACGTCGAGGCTGCCGGACAGTACGACGGACGCGTGCGCCAGGAACTGCAGCCGATCGGCCGCCAGCGCCGCGCGGGCCGTCGCGCCTACCCGCTCCAGGGCCTGCGCCGTCGCATCGGCGAGGCTGCCGACGAAGCTGAGCTGCCGCAGGCCCTCCTGCTCCGGGGTGAACGTCACCGACAGCACCCCGAGCCGGTGCTCGTCGACGATGAGGGGTACGACGAGCAGCGACCGGTCCTCGACGTAGAGCCCTGCGAGGCGGGGGTAGCGGTCGACGATCTCGCGAAGGTCGCGCAGGACGACGGGACGGCCGCTCGCCAGCGCATCGGCGGCGGGCAGCCCGGCGTCGAAGGGGTCGAGGGCCGCGAACGCACTCGACACGGACTGGTCGGCGCTGGAGGTCGCGCGGCCGCGCAGCATCCCGTCGTCCTCGATGAGGTGCAGCCGGGCCGCCAGTGCTCCGAGCTGCTCCGTCGCGCTGGTCACGGCCAGCGTCGAGATCTCCTCCACCTCGCTGGCTGTGGTCAGCCGGCTCACGACGCTCATCAGGCCGTCGAGCCGCTGCGCCAGCAGCTCGGCGTCGTGCCGGGCGCGCTGCTCTGCGAGAAAGAGCTCGCTGCGCTGCAGGGCGAGTGCGGCCTGGTCGGCGAGCGCGAGCACATAGCGCCGCTCGCTGTCATCGAACAACCGCGGGGTGTCGAAGCTGAAGCGCAGGACGCCGAGCCGCCGCCCGGCCACCAGCGGGACCAGGCAGGTCGAGACGGTGCGCGGCTCGAGGTCGGCCAGGACAGGGAACTGGTCGTCGCGCTGCTCTGCCGACTCGAGCCACAGCGGTTCGCCCGTGCGCAGCACCAGCGGACCCGGCAGCTCCTCGTCGGACAGCCGCGCGGCCTCGAGCCGAGCCAGGTACTCCTGCGGAAAACCGACGGCCGAAAGCACCTGCATCCGGCCATCGGTGTAGGACAACAGCCCACCCGCGTGCGCCCCGAGCACCTCGACCCCGGACAGCACGACGGCCGCCGCGACCTCCTCGGCCGTGGTCAGTCCGGCAAGCGCGGAGGCCACCTCGTACAGGCCCGTCGAGCGCCGGACCGAGGCGCGTAGCGAGGACAGCTCGGTCACCTCGGCGGCCAACCGGGCCGGGAAGGACTGGACCGGCGGCGGGACCGCGCCGCCGACCCGGGCACGGAGCTGGTCGACGAGCGCCTGGACGTACCAGTGCCGGAAGACCCGGTGCACCGGCGGGCTGGCCAGCGTCAGGAGCCGGGCGGCGCCGGCATAGCGGTCCAGCTCGTCGAGGGCCGCGAGGTAGGTCTCGCCGGCGTCGGCAGCGGACGGCGGCAGCGTCAGCACCAGCTCGGTCTCGGCGTCGCCCCGGGTGAAGGCCTCGAGGGCCTGCTCCTTGATCGCGAGCCGTGCCTCCGCGAAGCCCTGCACGACCGCTGGCACCAGGGTCGCGAGGTGCGCCGGCAGGTCCTCGGCGACTGACAGCGCGAACTCTCGTACCAGGTTGTCGACGTGCGCCTTCGCCTCGAGCAGGAGGTCGGTCGGGACGGACCCGAGCCGCACGGTGTGTCGCCGCTCCGCGTCGTCGTCCTCGGGCCAGGCCGCCAGCAGCGCGTCGATGTCGATGTCGGGCTCGGTGCGGGTCAGGTCGGCGTCGTCGAGGGGTACCTCGGCCCAGACGACCTTGTGTCCGGGACGACCGCTCTCGACCCCCCACGCCCGCGACAGCGCAGCGACGAGGGCCAAGCCACGACCCGTCATCGCCTCGGCGCTCTGCCGCACCGCGACCGGCATGCCGTGGCCGGCATCCTCCACCTCGACGCGGACGGCACCGGCCACCTCGGCGACCCGGAGCCCGATGTCGCCGGCCGGCGCGTGCAGCACGGCGTTGGTGACGAGCTCGGTGACGACCAGCTCGACGTCTTGTCGGACCTCCGACGGCGGCAGCGCCTCGCGCACGTAGCGTCGCGCCACCGGCACCGAGTCGGTCACCCGGGTCAACTCGACGCCGGCCCCGGAGTCAGTGGGCACCGCTCGACTCCCCCTCAGGTTCACCAAAGCGTCCTGCCCACCGCCAGGATGCTCAATCCACCCGTTCGGCCGACCAGCCTGGTCCTAGGACCGGCGCCCGATGGCGCTCCCCTGCTCGCGCGGGAGACTGAGGGGGTGACGACCAGCGCCGGCCTCCGGCCCATCCGCGTCGGCCGGGCGGTCACGACCTTCCTCGTCACCGGTCTCGTCGTACTGACGATCCTGGCGCTGGTGCTTGCGGTGTCGCAGCGCCAGCAGGCCACGGCAGAGGCGATCAGGGACGCGCGGACGCTCACCAACCTCGAGGCCACCGACGTGATCGGACCGCTCCTGACCGACGACGCCCTCGAGCCGGGGCCGGCCCGCGACCGTCTCGACGCGGTGGTGCGCGACCGCGTCCTCGGCTCGCACATCGTGCGCGTGAAGGTCTGGGACAGCACCGGCACCATCCGGTACTCCGACGACCGCGCGCTCATCGGGGTCCACTTCGGGCTTCCGGCCGACGAGCTCGAGGCACTGCGGACCGGGAGGACCAAGGCCGAGGTCAGCGACCTCAACGCGGCGGAGAACCGGGACGAGACGCGCTTCGGGAAGCTGCTGCAGGTCTACCAGGGCGTGCGGACGGCGACGGGCACGCGGCTGCTGTTCGAGACCTACCAGCCCTACTCGGTGATCACGGTCGCCAGTCGGCGGCTCTGGATGTCGAGCCTGCCGGTGCTGCTGGGCGGCCTCGTGCTGCTGTACCTCGTGCAGGCCCCCCTCGCCTATCGGATGGCGTCGCGGCTGCGCACCGCCCAGGATGAGCGGGAGTCGCTGCTGCTCGCGACCCTGGCGGCGTCCGATCGGGAGCGGGCGACCATCGCCGCCGACCTGCACGACGGGATCGTCCAGGGCCTGGCCGGCGCGTCGTACACGCTCGATGCCACCCCGACCCCGGCCGTCGCACGTACGACAGCCGCCGACCTGCGGCGGTGGGTGCGCGAGCTGCGCAGCCTGGTCGTGACCATCACCCCGCCGGCGCTGCACGCGCAGGGACTCGCGACCTCGCTCGCCGACCTCGGCGCGACGCTCGAGCTGCGTGGCGTCGACGTCACCGTCGAGGTCGACGACGTGCACCTGCCGGAGGCGGTGGAGTCGCTCGTCTACCGCACGGCGCAGGAGGCCGTGCGCAACGTGGTGCGGCACGCCTCCGCCTCGCACGTGTCGCTGTCCCTGACGGGTTCGCCCCTCATGCTGACCGTGACCGACGACGGCGTGGGGATCGAGACCGGCGACTCGCCGCGCCGCCGCGGCTCGGTCGGGCTCGAGCTGCTGACCGCCCTGGCGGAGGCGCAGGGTGGGACGCTGACGGTGACGGGCGCCCCAGGGGCGGGTACGACGCTCAGGCTGGAGGTGCCGTGATCCGCGTGCTCATCGTCGACGACCACGCGGTGGTGCGCCGAGGGCTGACCGACCTGCTGGACGCCGCCGACGGGATCTCGGTCGTCGGCGCCGTGGAGGACGGGTCGCTCGCGGCGGCCGCCGTCCTCTCGCTGGAGCCCGACATCGTGCTGATGGACCTGTCGATGCCCACCGTCGACGGGATCGCGGGGACCCGTGCGGTGCTGGAGGCACGGCCGGCCACGAAGGTCATCGTGCTGACGTCGTTCAGCGAAGGCGCGCGCATCCTGGCGGCGTTGGAGGCAGGGGCCGTCGGGTACCTGCTCAAGGACGCCGAGCCCGAGGACATCGTGCGCGCGGTGCATGACTCGGCTGCCGGTGGCGTGCCGATCTCGCCTCAGGCCGCCCGGGCGCTGCTGCCGGGCAACCGGCCGGCGGCCCGCTCCGACGCGCTGACGGCCCGCGAGCGCCAGGTGCTCGCGCTGGTGGCCGCCGGGCTGCCGAACAAGAGCATCGCCCGCCGGCTCGAGATCAGCGAGAAGACGGTGAAGGCGCACCTCACCCGCGTGTTCACGGTGCTGGGCGTCCAGGACCGCACCTCCGCCGCCCTCTGGGCCCAGCGCCACGGCCTCGTCTGACCCCTCCCGCCGTGGATGTGGACATATGGGGTTGCCCGGGCCACCCGCGCCAGCCCCTCAGTTCACATCCACGGCCCCGGGGGTCAGGTCACGGTGAGGGAGCCGTGCATGGAGGCGTGGAAGTTGCAGTGGAAGGCGTAGGTGCCGGGCTTGGTCGGGGCCGTGAAGGTCTTGGGGGTGCCGCTCTTGACGTCGCCCGCGTCGAACTGGCCGCTGATGTCCGAGGTCACCGTGTGGTCGGTGTCGTCGAGGTTCCTGACCGTGATCGTGGTGCCCGGGGCCACCTGCTGCGAGGTATAGCGGAACGCCTTGATGGTGATCGTCGGCCCGCTGTCGGCGGTCGCGGGAGACGTGGTCGGCTGGCTCGCTCCCGTGGTCCCGCTGCTTCCCGAGCAGGCGGTCACGAGCAGCAGCAGTCCGACGGCGGCGACCCGCGGTGTGGTCATGGTGCGGACTCCGGCAGCGGCGGCGTCTCCCGCAGCAGCACTTCGGCGTCGTAGTGCAGTTGCTGGCTGACCTCGGCCGGCGGGTCCTCGTCGGTCCAAAGCAGCAACGCGAGGTTCATGCGCGCCTCGACGAGCTTGTCGGAGTGGTCGTGGAACGCCACGTCGTAGCGCCGGAAGGCCTCGTCGAGCCGCTCGTCCGAGGTCGGGTGCTCGAAGGAGTCTGCGGGTCTGCGGGGCCGGGGCGTGCTCATGGTGCAGGTGGCGTACCCGCTGATCGCGCGAGTCATGCCCGTCGCTCGCCGACTTGTGTCTGTGTCGTGGCATCCGCGGGCGGCCACGGGAGCCTGGCCGCCGGTGCGACGCCGGGGCGATCAGCGGGCAGGCCGACGGTGTGGGTCGGTCGTACGTAGGGATCGGACGGGTACGGCAGGTTGTCGGGGAGCACGACCGCCGCGACCTGCCGTCCGAACCGGAGCGTGACGACGAGCTGGCCGTGGAACTGGGCGCAGGAGCAACCGCTGCAGTCGGTGCCGCGCCGGTAGTGCTGGTGCGCCTCGCGGGCATGACCGCAACGACAGGGGCGGCGCAGGGTCAGTGCCATGTCCTGAAGTTCGACAGGATGTCCGATTTTCTTGACCGGATTCACCCGTTTGGCCCTGCTAGGACGCCGCCGTGTCTGCTGCGCCCAGCTGCATGTGCTGCTCGACCACCTCGCGGATGGTGCGCTCCATCGCGAACGCGAGATGGGCGTCGACGGCGAGCTGCGCCAACGGCTTCAGGCGGTTGATGAGCTCGCCCACCTCGGCGAGCGACGTGTCGTAGGACTCCGTCAGAGGCAGGACGGCATGGTCGGCGACCGCCTGGACGAGGCGCTTCGCCGAGCGGTCCATGTCCTCCGCGAGCTGCGCGGACAGGCCGAGCACGACCGAGAGCGGGATGCCGGCCTTGACCAGCTCCGCCCCGGCGTGCAGCAGCCGGGGCGAGGGGACCCGGAAGCGGTTGCCGTCGGGCACGACGAGGTGCTGCGCCAAGGCGGTGGCGGCGTTCACGTCGTCGAGCTCGTCGCCGAACAGCTCCTCGAGCTGCTCCCAGGTGACGTAGTCGTCGACCTCGTCCGACCACGGGGTGGTGAGGACCTCCTCGAGGCCGAGCAGGTCGGTGAGGTTGCGGCCGCGCTGCCAGGCCTGCAGGAACTCGCCGATGTGGGCGAACGTGTAGCCCTTCTCCAGCAGTGAGCCGATGAGCCGGAGCCGGGCCAGGTGGGCGTCGCTGTAGACACCCGTGCGGCCCTCGCGGCGGGGCGGCGGCAGCAGGCCGCGGTCCTGGTAGACGCGGACGTTGCGCACGGTCGTCCCCGCCGCTCGCGCCAGGTCATCGATGCGGTAGTCGGCCACGCCACCTCCTCTTGACACGCGTCAGCATACCGCGGGTACTGTGCCAACGCACGATGTCATCATCGTCCGTTGTCACAATCTGGAGCGATCCTATGCTCGCCGAGAACCTCAAGCCCGCGCGGGGCGTCGACCTGGCCCAGGTGCTGCCCGTCACGGGCGTCCTCGCCGCGCTCGGGGTCGCCGTGCTCGTCACCTGCGCGCTCTACCGGCGCGGGCGGACCCCCGTCCTCGAGCGCGGCGTCGCCTGGGCCGAGCGCGAGTCCGGCCTGCCCGGCTGGGCCGCGATCCCCGCGATGGTCAGCTCGCTCAGCCTGCTGACCGCGGGCTTCGGGTTCTACTGGGACGTCGCCGTGCACATCGACCGCGGCCGCGACTCCTCCCCCTTCGGCACACCAGCGCACTGGCCGATCCTGATCGGCCTCTGCGGCCTCGCCCTCGCCGGCGTGCTCGCGATCGCCCTCGACGACGACGCCGACGGCAAGGCGGCCGTCGTGCTGCCGGGTGGGCTGCGCTGCTCGCTCGGAGCCGCGCTCGTGATGCTCTGCGGCACGATCAGCCTGCTCGGCTTCCCGCTCGACGACCTGTGGCACAACGCGTTCGGCCAGGACGTCACGCTGTGGTCGCCCACCCACATCCAAATGGTCGGGGGCGCCTCGCTGACCACCCTCGCGACCTGGGTGCTCATCGAGGAGGGCCGCCGTCGGTCGACGGACCGCGGTACGGGAAAGCACGCGATGGCGCGGCTGATGCGGCCGCAACCGATCCACATGGCCGGCGCGTTTCTCATCGGGCTGTCGACCCTGCAGGACGAGTTCGACATGGGCGTCCCTCAGTTCAACGCGATCTACCACCCGATCCTGCTCAGCCTCGCCGCCGGCATCGGCCTCGTCGCCGCCCGCGTGCGGATCGGCCGCGGCGCCGCGCTGCGGGCCGCGCTGTTCTTCGTCGTCGTCCGCACGATCTGGATGGTCGTGATCGGCTACGGATTCAGCCTGTCCATCCCCCACCTGCCGCTCTACCTCGCCGAGGCCGCCCTCGTCGAGCTGGTCGCCGTCGTCGTACCCGTGACGCAGCAGGTGCGCTTCGGTGCCGCCGCCGGCCTGCTCATCGGGACGGTCGGCGTCGGGGCCGAGTGGGCCTGGTCGCAGGTCGCGTTCCCGCTCCCCTGGGGAGCGGTCCTGTGGCAGGGCTACCTGCTCGCGGCCGTCATCGGCGTCGCCGGTGGCGTCCTCGGGGGGCTCATCGGCCGCGCCCTGCTGCCTGGCGCGGCAACGCGCACCCGCACCCCGCGGCTGGCCGCCGGGCTCGCCTTCGCGGCCACGCTCGGTGTCATCGCCGTCGCCCTCCCGATCCAGGAGCACTCGGCCTGGAAGGCGGCGGTGACGACCACGGCGGCCGGTCCGCACGAGGCCACCCTGACGGTGACGCTCGACCCCGCGGACGCCGCAGACCACGCTGCCTGGTTCAACGTGACCTCCTGGCAGGGCGGCGATCTCGTGGCCGGCCACGGCCTGCGCATCACCGCGATGCGCAAGGTGTCCGTCGGGGTCTACCGCACCGTCGGGGCCGTCCCCGTCGACGGCGACTACAAGACCGTGCTGCGCCTCGCGACGGGCACGTCGCAGCAGGCCGTCCCCGTCTATCTGCCTGAGGACAAGGCGATCCCGGCCGCGGGCGTGGCCGCTTCGCCGCACTTCACCCGGTCGTTCGTGCAGGACCAGAAGATCCTGCAGCGCGAGGCCGTGGGTGGCTCGCCTACCTGGAAGCACGCGGCATATGCGATCTTGGGCGTGCTCGCGCTGCTCTGGATCGCGTCCCTCTCCCTCGGACTGCGGCGTCTCGACCGGAGTGCCGCGGCGCCGTCGATCACCCCCCTTCGCCTCGTAGGAGCCTTCGCATGAACCACGTGAGAGTCGCCGTCATCGGCGCCGGCTTCTCAGGACTGGGTACGGCGATCAAGCTGGTGCAGTCGGGGCGCGACGACTTCATCGTGCTGGAGCGCGGGCCCGACCTCGGCGGCACGTGGCGGGTCAACACCTACCCCGGGTGCGCCTGCGACGTGCCCTCGCAGGTCTACTCGTTCTCCTTCGAGCTCAACCCCGACTGGTCGCACAGCTATGCACGCCAGCCGGAGATCCAGGCCTACCTGCTGCGGGTGGCCGAGAAGCACGACCTGCGCCGCCGGGTGGTGTTCAACGCCGAGGTCACGGATGCCCAGTGGAACGGGTCCGTGTGGGAGATCGAGACGACTGCCGGGTCATGGACCGCGGACGTCCTGGTGGCCGGCACCGGCGGCCTGTCGGAGCCCTCTTTCCCTGATATCCCAGGGCTTTCCAGCTTCCAAGGCACGACCTTCCACTCGGCCGAGTGGGATCACACGTGGACCGCGGCGGGCCAGCGGGTCGGCGTCATCGGCACCGGTTCCTCGGCGATCCAGTTCGTGCCGCACGTGCAGCGGGAGGCCACGTCGCTGACGCTGTTCCAACGCACCGCGTCGTGGGTGCTGCCGCGCATCGACAAGGAGATCAGCGACGCGCGCAAGTCGGCGTACCGCCGGGTGCCGGGTCTGCAGCGGCTGGTGCGGGCGCTGGTCTACACGCGCACCGAGATCCCGCTGATCGGCTTCCGCTACGACCGGCGGATCCTCAAGCTCGGCGAGAAGATGGGGCGCAAGCTGCTCGAGGCGCAGGTCAGCGACCCGGTGCTGCGGGAGAAGCTGCGGCCGCACTTCGACCTCGGCTGCAAGCGGGTGCTGCTGTCGAACCACTACTACCCGGCGCTGGCCGCCGACAACGCCGACGTCGTCACCGACCGCATCGTGCAGGTCGTGCCGAGAGGCGTCGTCACCGAGGACGCC
>JAWWOJ010000230.1:0-3079 GCA_033851885.1 Frankiales bacterium
GGACGCGACCTGGGCCGAGCACTTCCGCAGTCGTCGGGTCCTGCCCGCGCTGCGCGAGGCCCGCGACCGGGGCCGGGTGGACGCCCGCGACACCACGGACATCGAAGCGGTCCTCGACCGGCTCGAGGAGCTGGTTCCGGTCGAGGAGGTCTCGCGGCTGCATGGCGATCTCTGGTCCGGCAACGTCCTCTGGGCGGCGGACGCGGTCTGGCTCATCGACCCCGCGGCCCACGGCGGCCACCGCGAGACCGACCTGGCCATGTTGCAGCTGTTCGGTCTGCCCTACCTCGACACCGTGCTCGAGGCCTACGACGAGGCCGGGCCGCTCGCCGACGGGTGGCGGGACCGGGTGGTCGTCCATCAGCTGTGGCCGCTGCTGGTGCACGCCGCACTGTTCGGCTCGTCCTACGGGGTGCGTGCTGGCGAGGCCGCGAGGAGCGTGCTGTGACACTGGTGGTGCGGGGACTGTACGGCGGCCCGTGCGCGGATCTCGACCTGGTGCTCGAGCCAGGTCTCACGGTCGTGACCGGTGAACCGGAGTGCGGGACGAGCAGCCTGCTGCGGCTGCTTGCGGGTGACCAACCCCGCGAGGCCGGGTCGGTCAGCGGGGGCACCGTCGCGCTGCTCGGTACGCCGCCCGGTGACGAGTGGAGCGACCATGAGGTGGCCGCGCACGCGCTCGAGGCGCCGCACCTGGTGGGCCGCGAGCTGTGGACGCTCTCCGGTGGCGAACGCCAGCGGGTTCGGCTGGCCACGCTGCTCGCCGGCACTGCCGACGTCCTGCTGCTGGACGAGCCGCTGGGACTTCTGGACGAGCGTGGGCGCGACGACGCGCTGGCCGCGCTCGCGGGCGACGGCCGCCCCGTGCTCATCGCCTGCAAGTCCGATCCCACCGTGCTCGAGGTTGCCGACCGGGTGCTCACGATGCTCGACGGCCGGCTCACGTAGGTTCCACCGCATGGACCTCGGACTCGCGGACAAGGCCTTCCTCGTGACCGGCGGATCGCGCGGGCTGGGCTTCGCGACGGCCCAGGCGCTCGTCGCCGAGGGTGCCAAGGTGGTCATCGCCTCCCGCGACGAGCAGGCGGTGAGCGAGGCGAGCCTCGAGCTCTCCTGCACGGGTCTCGCCGCCGACCTGGCCGACCCGTCCGCCGCGGCCGAGCTGGTCGCGGCCACGGTCTCGGCCTATGGCCGGATCGACGGCGCACTCGTGAGCGTCGGAGGACCGCCGGCGGGTACGGCGCTCGAGCTCACTGACGACCAGTGGCGGGACGCCTTCGAGAGCGTGTTCCTCGGGGCGGTACGGGTGTGCCGCGCGGTCGTCGAGGCACTGCCTCCTGAGGGCGGCTCGCTCGCTCTCGTGCTCAGCACCAGTGTGAAGACACCGATCGCCGGCCTCGCGGCCAGCAACGGCCTGCGGCCCGGCCTCGCCGTGCTGGCCAAGACGATGGCCGACGAGCTCGGCCCGCAGAACATCCGCGTCAACGGCCTGCTGCCTGGCCGCGTCGACACCGACCGGGTGCGCCAGCTCGACGGCGACGACCCTGCGACGCGGGTGCGCAACGAGCAGGCGATCCCGCTGCGCCGCTACGGGCAGCCGGCCGAGTTCGGTCAGGTCGCCGCGTTCCTGCTCTCCCCCGCCGCGTCGTTCGTGACGGGCGCCATGGTCCCGGTCGACGGCGGCGCACTTCGCGCCCTCTAGGCGGGGTACGACACCGACATGACCGAAGACATGACCGAACCTCACACCACGCTGGCAGGCACCGCACGCCTCGGCCCGCACACGGTGCACCGGATGGGGTACGGCGCCATGCAGCTCGCAGGGCCTGGCGTGTTCGGGCCGCCGCGCGACCGCGACGAGGCGCTCGCCGTCCTGGTGGCGGCGCGGGACGCCGGCGTCGACCACATCGACACGTCCCAGTACTACGGGCCGGACGTCGTCAACGGCCTGCTCCGCGAGGCGCTGCACCCGTTCGACGGGATCACCCTGGTCTCGAAGGTCGGAGCCCGTCGCGACGACGCAGGCGGCTGGCTGCCGTGGAACCAGCCCGACGAGCTCCGCCAGGGCATCGAGGACAACCTGCGGGCGCTCGACGTGTCCAGGCTCGGCGCGGTCAACCTCCGTGTCATGCCCGACGACCCGGTCGACCTGTTCGAGAAGCAGCTCGCCACCATGGTGCAGGCCCGCGACGAGGGTCTCATCGAGGCGGTCGGCATCAGCAACGTGTCGCTCGAGCAGTTCGACCTCGCCGTCGACGAGATCGCCTGCGTGCAGAACCCCTACAACCTGGTCGATCGCTCCTCGCAGTCGATCCTCGAGGCCTGCGCCGGGCGCGGCATCGCCTTCGTGCCGTTCTTCCCGTTGGGCAGCGGCTTCGGCATCAACGACGTGCGCGGGCAACGTCCTGTCGTGCAGACGTCGGAGCGACTCGGCGTCACACCGTCACAGGTCGCGCTGGCCTGGACGCTGGCGCAGTCGCCGACGGTGCTGCTGATCCCGGGCACCTCCTCACGGACGCATCTGGCCGAGAACCTCGCAGCGGCCGAAATCTCGTTGGACGCGGAGGCCCTCGGGCTGCTCTCGTGAGGGCATGGACATCACGCGGGTCGTGACGCGCTCCGATCTCGAGGACTTCCATGCCGTCGAGGGCGCGGCCATGGCGCACGACCACGTGGGGCTGCCGGTCGACCCGCTCGACGAGTGGCTGCCACTGCTCGAGCGACCCGAGATGGCCGGTGAGCTGGTGCATCTCTATGTCGGGCGCGAGGCGCGCGTCCCGGTGGGCACGGTGTCCCTGCGCATCCCGACGGTCGACAACCTGCGCGCTGTCAACGCGGACGTGAACGTCCATCCGGACCACCGTCGCCACGGCCATGGCCGCGAGCTCGCCGAGCGGTGCCTCGCCGAGATCCGCGCGCTCGGCCGTACACGCGTCTTCTGCGCCGTGGCGTCCTGGCCGGACCGACCGCCGCTGGGGCGGGTGCTCCTCGACGACCACGGCTTCAAACCGGTCCTCGACGACACCCGCCGGATGCTCGACCTGCGCGAGCACCCGCCCGCGGCCCGGTGCGAGGTGCC
>JAWWOJ010000255.1:0-4882 GCA_033851885.1 Frankiales bacterium
GTTGATCGCAGCGAGCCAACAACGGCCGCCCGCGGCCGGAGTTGAGCGTGACTGTCAGGCACCTACCGGAACCACTGTCGCCCAGCTACCGGAACCGCGTCCGCAACCTGTCAGCCAGGACCCGGAACCAAGGTGTCCACCATCTACCGGTGTCGCACATCACCGTTTCGGTCCCACATTGGTCCCACATGATCGTGAAAACGACTCTGGGCTTCCTCTCGCAGAGAGAAAGCCCAGGTCGGGAGGGTGCGCCGCCAGGGACTCGAACCCCGGACCCGCTGATTAAGAGTCAGCTGCTCTAACCAACTGAGCTAGCGGCGCCGGTCGTGCGGCTGGAAACGATAGCAGGGTCGGACCGGTCACCCGTCCGGGTGATGCCGGAGCGTGCGGCCTGGACCGAAGGACCGTTATCAGCCCTGCACCGGGAGGTCCGATGACCGCCACCACGCTCCTCCAGCAGCAGCCGCTGACCGTCGCCGACCGGTGTGACCGGTGTGGGGCTCAGGCCTTCATCCGGGCAGTGTTCGCGGCCGGCGACCTCGTGTTCTGCGGTCACCACGGCCGCGAGCTGCTGCTGCCGCTGCAGCGCGAAGCGCTCTTCGTCGACGACGCCACGGACCTGATCAACGCGACGCCCAGCCCGAGCGCGAACAGCGACTAAGCCGGCGTGAGCAGGACCAGCGGGATCTCGCGGTCCGTCTTCTTCTGGTAGCCGGCGTAGTTGGTGTGCTCCTTGCTGAGCACCGGCCACATCCGGGCCCGCTCCTCCGCACTCGCGACCCGCGCCTTCCAGGCCTGCGGTGGCCCGCCGTTCGTGGCCACCTGCACGTCGCCGGACGCCTCGATGTTGAGGAACCACGCGGGCGCGTTGTCGTCGCCACCGCGCGAGGCGACGACCACGAACGCGGGCCCCTCCTGCAGCGGCGAGGTGAGCATCACGGTGCGCGGCTGACCGCTCTTGCGGCCGGTGGTGGTCAGCTCCAGGACCGGCATCCCGAGCAGCTTCCACCCGAACCGCCCGCCTGTCAGCTTGAGCATGACGCGGTGGACACCATTCATCGTCTTCATCTGCAGGTCGCTCGGCATGTCCCGCACAGTACCTAGGACAGCGCGAAACGGATCCGTCTGAAGCCCTTGCCCTTGTTCTCGGTCTTGAGCAGGCGCATGTCGCCGATGAAGCGCGTCGAGGCGACATGGGTGCCGCCGTCCGCCTGCCGGTCGAGGCCCACGATGTCGACGATGCGCACGACCTCGAGCCCGGCCGGCAGCAGGTCGACGGCGGTCTTGATGACCGCCTCGGCGCGCGGGACCGTGCTCACCTCGATCGCGCGATCGGCGGCGACCTCCACCAGGCAGGCCTGCTGGACGAGGTCGAGGAAGCCCTCAGGGAGCGCGTCCAGGGCGAAGTCCATCCGGCCGGTGAGCTCGTCCATCGCCCCGCCGGTGACAGCGACCCCGTAGTCGCGGCTCACCACACCGCAGAGCAGATGCATGGCGGAGTGGGTCCGCATCAGCGCCGTGCGCCGGTCGTCATCGAGGGCTCCCCTGACCGCCGTACCCGCCGGAGGCGGCGGGTCGCCCTCCTCGGGCACCAGGTAGAGGTCGTCGCCCCTGCGGGCGCCGGCGATCCGGGTCTGCACGCCACCCCAGAGCAGCACACCGCGGTCCGGCGGCTGGCCACCGCCACCGGGGTAGAAGGCGGAGCGGTCGAGCACGATCCCCTGCTCCGGGTCGACGTGCAGGACGGTCGCGTCCCACTCGCGCAGGGTGGCGTCCTCGAGGTCCAGGCGATGCGTGTGCACGTCCTGAGTGTCGCCCACCAACAGACGGGCGCACGTTGGTGCTCCGGCACGACGCCGGACGGCGGGTGACAGCGCAGACTGCACGTCATGACGGTGCACCTGACAGCGGCCGAGCAGATCCGCGAGCTTGTCGAGGCCGAACGGGAGCGCTTCGGCGTACCCGGCTGTGCCGTCGTGGTGGTCAAGGACGGCGAGGTGGTGCTCGCCGAGGGCTTCGGCAAGCGCGACGTGGATGCCGACCTGCCGGTCACGGCGGACACCCTGTTCCCGATCGGCTCGTCGACGAAGACCTTCACCGCCGCGGTCCTCGCCACCCTCGTCGACGAGGGCAAGCTCGACTTCGACGCGCCGGTGTCGTCGTACCTCCCCGGGTTCGCGCTGCAGGACCCGATCGCGACCCAGCTGCTGTCGGTGCGCGACTGCCTGTCGCACCGCTCAGGCCTTCCTCGCCACGACCTCCTCTGGTACGCCGGCGACGGGACCCTCACCCGTGACGAGGTGATCGCGGCCCTGCCGCACCTGCCCCCGACGCAACCGTTCCGGCAGGCGTGGCAGTACAACAACCTGCTCTACCTCACCGCCGGACACCTCGCCGGGAGGCTCGTCGGCGGCACGTTCGAGGACGCCGTGCGCGACCGGGTGCTGACCCCGCTCGGCATGACGCGCACCAACTTCTCCGTCGTCGAGACCCAAGCGGACGACAACCACGCGAAGCCTTACGTCCGCAACGTCGGCGAGCGGATCGCCAAGCAGGTGGCCTTCGCCTCACTCGACCTCGCCGGTCCCGCCGGCAACATCAACTCCTCGGTCAACGAGCTCGTGGCGTGGTTGAAGACGCTGCTCGCCGAGAGCGTCGACGGCCGCGAGCCGCTGCTGTCGCCCGCGGTGCTCGCCGAGCTGCGCACTCCCGCGTGGCCGGTGGTGCCGCTGTTCGACGAGGGGATCGCCCGCAACGTCGGGTACGGACTGGGGCTGGTCATCGAGGAGTACCGCGGCAAGCGGATCGCCCATCACGGCGGCAACATCGACGGCTTCAGCTCTCAGGTCCTGACGGTGCCCGAGGAGGGCATCGGCGTCGCCGTCCTGACCAACCTGCATGCCACCTTCCTGCGTGACGCACTCCCCTACCTGGTGCTGGACGTACTCGACGGGGTCGAACGGGTCGACCACGGCGCCACCTTCCACGCACGCATGTCCGCGTTGCTCGAGGCGATGGACAACGCCAAGAAGAGCGGCGCGGCCCGCAGCAAGCCACTCGGCGCGGTGCGACCCTTCACCGACTACGTCGGCGAGTACGCGCACCCGGGCTATGGCACCGTCACGGTCGGAGGCGGCGCTGATCGGTTGACGTTCGGCTACCACAACCTGCCGGAGGGACGGCTCGAGCACCGGCACCTCGAGGTGTTCGACGCGGTCGTGCACGTGAGCGGTGACGACAGCCGGTTCCCGGCGCAGTTCACCCACGACCTCGAGGGCGACGTCGACGGGTTCCTCGTCAAGCTCGAGCAGTCGCTCCCGCCGCTGCGCTTCGAACGCCTGCACAGCGCAGCGCACCTCACCGACGGGTTCCTCGACGAGGTGGCCGGCAGCTACGCCTTCGGCGCCGTGAAGGCGGTGATCTCCCGGCGAGGGGACAAGGAGCTGCTCGCCGCCGTCGCCGGCGGCTCCCCCGTCACGCTCGTCCCGAAGGGCGGTCGCACGTTCTCGCTCGACGGCGCCCCCGTCGAGTTCACCGAGGACGGCCGCCTCGTCACGCCGATGGGTGACTTCCTGCGGGCGTGACGTGCCAGGATGCGCGCGTGCTGATCGACACGAAGGACCCGCTTGCTGTCGCGGTCATCGACGCCATCCACCTCGGTGACGTCGCGAGCCTGCGCCGGCTGCTGCACGACCACCCCGAGGTCGGTCCCGCCCGCCTCGGCGACCTTGTCCAGTCACGCACCCTGCTGCATGTCGTGACCGACTGGCCGGGCCACTTCCCCAACGGCGGCGAGGTGGTCGTCGTCCTCACCCGTGCCGGCGCCGACGTGCACGCGCCCTTCCACGGCCGGCACTCCGAGACCGCCCTGCACTGGGCCGCGAGCAGCGACGACGTCGAGGTGCTCGACGCCCTGATCGATGCCGGCGCAGACCTCGAGGCCGAGGGCGGCGTCGTCGCGGGAGGGACGCCGCTCACGGACGCGACCGCGTTCGCGCAGTGGGAGACAGCCCGCCGGCTCGTCGAGCGGGGCGCGCACGTGACGGCCTTCGACGCGGCGGCGCTCGGCTACCTCGACGTCGTGAAGGAGTTCTTCCCGCACTACGTCGAGCACGACGAGGACGACCTCGGCAATGCGATGTGGGCGGCCTGCCACGGCGGGCAGAAAGCGGTCGCGGTCTACCTGCTGGCTCGTGGCGCCGACGTCAACTGGATCCCTGCCTGGGAGCAGCTCACGCCGCTCGACGCCGCCGCCCGCGGCCAGGCTGGCGTCAAGAACAAAGACGTCCTGAAGTGGCTGCACTCGAAGGGCGCGAAGACCGCAGCCCAGCTCTCCGACCGCTAGCAGCCGTCTCTGGTGTGGTCCTCGAGGATCCGGTCGGGCAGCCGCTTGAGGCCGGCGGCGACCGCCACGGTCGCGAGGGCACCGAGGATCCCGGCCAGCCACGGCAGGGCGGGCAGTGGTACGTCGAGACCGAGCGGCCGCAGCAGCTGGAGCGGTCCCTGAGGCGTCGCGACCGCCGGCGCAGAAGGACTTCCTGGCGGCTGGCTACCGGGAACGACCACCGCACCACCAGGTGCCGTCGTGACCGGTGCGATGACGCCGGGCGGCAGGACGACGGGTAGCCCGCCCCCGGGGAAGCGCAGCGCCGTGCCCGCCGCGACGCTGACGTTCGCCCCACCGAACACCACCGACTCGGTGGCACCCGGCGAGCTCCACACCAGCACGAGGCTGGATGCCGTGTAGGTCACCTGAGCCCCCATCGGCCGGCCCTGCGCCGGGCTCACCGCGATGGTCAGGCCGAGTGCCGCGAGGGCGGAGTTGACGGTGGCCTGCGCGTCCTTCACCGGGACGTTCTGGCCGGCGACGGTGACGCCGTCA
>JAWWOJ010000272.1:0-2586 GCA_033851885.1 Frankiales bacterium
TGCCGTGCACGGTCGTCGGCAAGCCCTCGACCGAGCTCAGCGAAACGCCCAGGGAGGCCAGCGCCTGCAGCAGCGGCGACAGGGGGCGCTCGCGCACCCGAGGATCGCCGTCGAAGGTGACCGAGCCCGTTCCGAGGGCGGCGACAGCAGGCAGGAAGCGCGTCACGGTGCCGGCGTTGCCGACGTCGATCGACGATCCCGTGGGGCTGAGCGGACCGGGGACGCCGTCGACGACCCAGTCCTCGCCGTCGTCGGCCACGGGAACCCCGAGGACCCGCAGCGCGTCCGCCATCAGCTCGGTGTCGCGGCTGCGCAGGGGGCGGCGCACGACGCTGCGCCCGTCGGCCAGCGCAGCGAGCACCAGGGCGCGGTTGGTCAGCGACTTCGACCCGGGCAGCCCGACGGTGGCGTCGAGCGGGCTCGTCGGGCGGGGCGCGATCCAGTGCACGGCGAACATCCTCCCAGGCCCGTATCCTCGACCTCGACATGTTGCGCGCACTCCCGGCTGTGGCCGCCCCTCTCGCCGCTTCAGCCCTCCTCCTGTCGGGCTGCAGCGGTTCGAGCACGCCGACAGCCGTGGACACCGGTGCCCCGATCGCCTCCCTCGCCCCGACGCCGAGCCCGACGCCGTGCCCCGCGGTCGCCGGGAAGCCCTACCAGTGGCCGGTCGGCGTGCCGAAGGACCTCCCCAAGCCACCCGGATCGAGCTACGTGTCCGCGACGACCAGCACCGACAAGGTCACGATCGTGCGCCTCAGCAGCACCACGTCCCTGCAGCAGTCGGTGCTGTTCGTGCTCAACGAGGTCAGCAAGGCCGGCTTCACCCTGGGTCGTGGCGATGCCGAGCCCGCCGAGGCCGACGCACCGTTCGGGCGCGGCGACATCCGGGGCATCTACAAGATGCTGAGCCGCGACACCTGCAGCACCGACTGGCTGGTCGCCACCGCCAGGGTGACCTTCGGCAACACCAGCCCTGTGCTGCCCACCGCCTCCCGCGGCCCGAGCTCCTCCCCGCTCCCCTTCGGCTGACGCGTGGACGTCGGCGTCCTGCTCCAGGTCGTACTCGCGGGCCTGTCCACGGGTGCCGTGCTGGGGCTGGTCGGACTGGGGTTCAGCCTCGTCGCCGGAACCTCGCGCGTGCTGCCGTTCGCCCACGGGGATGTCGTGGTCGCTGCCGTCTTCACCGGCGTGCTCGTCGTGCTGGGCCGCACGCCGGTCGCGCAGGACCTCGCCGGACCCGAGTCGGTCGCGTTCATCGGGCTGGTCTTGCTGGCCGGCGCCGCCCTGTCCGGCCTGGTGGCGCTGGTGGTGGTGCGGCCCTACCGGGACCAGCCGCTCGGGTGGGTCGCCGGCGGTGTCGCCGCGGGGTTGCTGATGCGTGCCGCGCTCGGGCTGGCCCTTCCCGGGCAGGCCTACGCGGTCCCCGACCCGCTTCATCTGGACGCGCTCAGCTCGGACGCCCTGCTGCACCTACCCGGTGGGACGACGCTGCCCGTGCGGACCCTGGGTGTCCTCTTGCTCGGTCTCGTGGTCGGCATCGCGGCCGAGGAGCTGCTCGTGCGCGGCCGCTTCGGTCGGTCGTTGCGCGCCGTAGCCGATGACCCGGATGCGGCCACGCTGTGCGGGGTCGACCCGGGCCGTGTCCTGCTGCTCGCCTTCCTCGCCGCGGGTGTGCTCGCCGGCCTCGCCGGGCTGCTGGACGCACCCAGCCACGCGGTGTCGGTCGACGACGGCGTGGTGCTCGGCCTGGAGGGCATCGCGGCCGCGGTCCTCGGCGGGCTCGGCTCGTTGCGGGGCGCCCTGCTCGGAGGGCTGGCACTCGGCGTTGCGCAGCAGGTCGCCGTCCATGCCGGGGGAGCGGCGCTGCAGGACGTGGTCCCGCTCGGCGTGCTCGTCTTGCTCCTGGCGCTGCGACCCCAGGGTCTGCGCCGACGGCAACGGCAGAGCCGATGAGCGCCGTCGATGTCGCGCAGGTGCTCTACCTGCTGCTTGCCGCCCTGGGCCTGTCCCTCGCCGTCAGCTGGGCCGGCCTGCCGGTCCTCGGCGGTGGTGCGTTCCTTGCCGTCGGCGCCTACGGCACCGCGCTGCTCGGTCCCGGGGGTGAGCACTGGCCACTGGGTCTTGCCGTGCTGGCGTCGGTCGGTCTCGGCGCGGCCGTCGGGTTCGTCGTCGCCGTCGGTGCGTCCCGGCTGGACGGGCCGCCGTTGGCGCTGGCCACCTGGGCCCTCGCGTGGCTGGTTCAGCGCCTGCTGCTGGCCTACCCCGGCACCTTCGGCGGCGCCGACGGGCTCACCCGGCCGGCTCCCGCCCACCTCGTGACCCGCACGTTCGGTCTCGACGTCGAGCTGTCGCCGGCAGCGCACGTGGGGATCGCGCTGGCGTGCTGCGGGCTCGTCGTCCTGGCTCTCGTGCGGGCCGCCCGCGGCCCGGGTGGACTGGACCTCGCCGCGCTGCGCGAGGGCCCCGAGATCGCGGCGACCCTGGGCGTTCCGGTCGCCCGCCGGCGCCGAGCCGTCCTCGCCCTCGTGGGAGGCGTGATCGCCTTCGCCGGCGCGGGCAACGCCCTGCTCCTCGGCCTGGTGGTGC
>JAWWOJ010000076.1:0-6961 GCA_033851885.1 Frankiales bacterium
CGAGGAGCAGCAGAAGCCGTCCCAGGTGCTGCGCGGCTCGATGAAGGGTGCGGGTGCGCGGGCCGCGTCGGCTGCCGGACCGATCGCGGCGCTCGCGGGTGCCCGCGCTCTCAGCGCGGCGCATGCCGCGGGACCCGCGCTCGAGAAGGCGCGGGACAACGCGCTCCCCGTCCTCGAGCGGGCCCGCGACGCCGCCGCACCGGCAGTCACCAAGGCGGCCGAGCGGGCCCGCGACGCCCTTCCTGTCTGAGGGATGCGGCCATGCCGGGCTACGTTGCCGTCATGGGCAGCCCGCTCGGTCGCTACGCGAGTGACGTCCCTGGCACCGTCGTCACGGTGGTGCTGCTCGCGACCCCGCTGAGGATCTGGCAGCGGGCCGCCGAGCACCACGACGAACTGATGCGAGAGATGGCGCTGCTCGCACTCGCACCCGACCCGCCTGACCTCCCACAGCGGCTGACCGAGCTGGTCCAGCTGCTCGGCCAGCAGTACGGAGCGGCGGGCAACCGCCCCGACGACGCGCGCGAGGAGCTGGTCGCGGCCGGCATCGACCGGATGGACCTGACGTATGAGGTCCCTCGGTCCGTCGGTCGCGACGCGGCACGCATGCGGGCGCTGCTGGACGAGGCGGAGGAGTACTGCCGGACCGAGCTGCTCACCCTCGCGCAGCCGCAGGAGCAGACCGACTTCTCGCGGTGGTACATCGAGGAGTTCGTCCGCCAGACCCAGGGTGAGCCGCCCCGCGCCTGGCCGGGACCCTGGGACTAGAGCGCGGCCCCCACGATCACGGGCTCGTTGACGAGGGTGATCCCGAACCGAGCCCGCACTGCGTCGCGGATCTCGCGGGCGACGGAGAGCAGCTCGGCCGTCGTAGCGCCGCCGCGGTTCACGAGGGCGAGGGTGTGCTTGGTCGACAGCCCGATACGGCCGTCCCCCCAACCCCTGCCGAACCCGCTCTGCTCGATGAGCCACGCCGCACTGACCTTCACCCGCCCCGAGCTGTCGGGCCACGCGGGGGCGCCGTCCGGGGCGCTGACGACGAGCGGGTTGGTGAAGAACGAGCCGGCGCTGACGCTGTCGGGATCGGCTGGGTCGAGGACCATGCCCTTCGACCGGCGCAGCTGCAGCACGGCGTCCCGGACCGCAGCCGCGGGTGCGGTCCCACCCAGCTCCACACCGAGGGCGCGAGCCAGCTCGGCGTACCTCACCGGCGCTGAGTCGGCGCCGAGGGAGAGCCGGACCGACAGCACGACCCAGCGGTCCGGCGACTGCTTGAAAACACTTGTGCGGTAGCCGAACCCGCACGCCGGGGCCGGCAGGTCCGCGACCTCGCCCGTGGTCCTGTCGAGCACCCGGACGCTCGTGACGAAGGCCGCGACCTCCGCGCCGTAGGCACCGACGTTCTGGATCGGCGCCGCCCCCACCGTGCCGGGGATCCCGGACAGCGCCTCCAGACCGGTGAGCCCTGCCTCGAGGGTCCTGACGACCACCGAGTCCCACGGCACGCCCGCGTCGACGACCACCGTGGCACCGGACTGCGACCAGCCGGTGGTGCGGACCAGCGCCACCTCGTCGAGACCCTCGTCCGGCAGCACGACGTTGGACCCGCCGCCCAGAACGAAGACGCCCTCGCGCGCGGCATCGACCAACTCCTGCTCGGTCGTGCAGGTGATGAGCGTGCGCGCGGGACCGCCGAGCCGCAACGTGGTGAGGTCGGAGAGGTTCACACCGCCACCAGCACGGCGCGGTGCGAGCGGACGAGGTCGGAGGTGAACAGCACCAGCGCGACCCAGACCAGCCCGAAGCCGACGGCCTGCGGCGCACCGAACGCCTCGTGCGTCACGAGCAGGCCGCAGAGCAGCTGCAGGGTCGGGGCGATGTACTGCAGCACCCCGAGGATCGTCAGCGGGATGCGCGTGGCGGCGGCGCCGAAGGCCAGCAGCGGCAGGGTCGTGACGAGGCCGGCTGAGGCGAGCAGCAGGGCATGCCCCGCCCCGTGAGAGGCGAAGGTCGCCTCGCCCGCGGCGGCGAGCACCAGCACGTAGCCCAGGGCGACCGGCGCGAGCACAGTCGTCTCGACGGCGAGCGACGCCACGGCGCCGACTCCGGCCTGCTTCTTGAGCAGCCCGTAGGTGCCGAAGGAGAACGCCAGCACAAGCGCGATGAGCGGCGGGTGGCCCGCCTCGACCGTCAGCACGACGACCGCGATGGAGGCCACGCCGATCGCGACCTGCTGCAGGAGCCGAAGCCGCTCACCGAGCACCACGACACCGAGCGCGACCGTCACGAGCGGGTTGATGAAGTACCCGAGGGAGGTCTCCACGACCTGTCCGCTGTTGACGCCGTAGATGTAGGTGCCCCAGTTGACCGCCAGCAGGACGGCCGCGATGGCGAGCCGCACCACCTGGCCGCGACGCAGGCCGCGGACCGAGGCGACGCCGAGCGCGAGCAGCGCAGCGACGACCAGCAGCGACCACAGCACCCGATGGGCGAGCACCTCGAGGGCCCCCGCCGGCTCGAGCAGCGGCCAGAAGAGCGGGAACAGCCCCCACAGCGCGTAGGCGGCGATCCCGTATGCCATACCGGATCGCGAGGGGCTCACTCGTTCAGACTAGGGAACCCGCCGCTCGTCGAGCTCGCGACGCGAGCGGCGACGCACCCCGACGGCGGTCGCGATCAGCACAAGAGCCGCGAGCGGGACACCTGCCCCCAGACCGGTCGACGCGAGCTGACCGCTCCCCGTGGTCGAGCCGGGCTTCGCGGGTACGGGAGCTGCGGGCGTCCTGGGCGGGGTGACGACCACCGACGGCAGCGTCGAGAGGAAGGCGCTGGGTCCGCCGACCTGCCGGGCGTAGCCGACGCCGGTCTTCGCCTGCCCGTCGATGCGGTTGTTGTCGCTCCAGGTGACGGCCGGCATGCCGTCCGGCGCGACCGCGACCTTGAAGAAGTCGAGCAGGCTACGGTCGGTGCTCGACCCGGGCAGGACCCCGCAGAACGTGCCGAGCGTGCAGATCGGCCCGTGGTGCACCGAGTGGTCGCTGGCGAGTCCCCACACGACCGACGGGTGCCCCGTGGTCAGCCCGCGGACCTGGGCGACCGGCACGGTCCAGTCGATGCCATTGGCGTCCTTGTTGGAGGCCGACGTGTGGTACCAGCTGACGACCGCGACGCCCTTGCCCCCGCCCGCGACCCAGCCGAACAGGTCCTGACCCGCGGCACCCGGGAGTACGTCGTCGACGGCGTAGGGAGTGGTCCAGGTCCTGCCGTGGTCGGTCGATGCCTGCAGCCACACGTGCATCGGCTGGCCCTTGTGGGCGTACCCGCTGTAGACGGCGTAGACGGTGTCGCCTCGGTCGACCGCGCTGGCCATCCAGAAGTTGCCGTAGTTCGCGTCGTCCGCGCCGGCGTTGACGAGGTAGTCGTGCCAGGTCGAGCCCTCGGGCTCGCGCACCGAGAGGTGGATGGTGTTCACCGGCGGGGTCCCGTAGGTGGTGTCGGTGGTCGTCAGGCGGCTGGTGGCATAGCTGACGAAGACCCGGCCGTGGCTGTCGGTGCTGACGCCGCCGATCGCGGTCCCGTCGTGTGCGCTCTCGGCGGCCGTGCCCGCGTTGCTGTAGAGCACCTCGGGGACCCCGAAGGTCTTGCCCGAGTCATGGCTGACCGCGGCGAGCATCGTGCCCGTGGCGATCTCGTGCCAGACGACGTAGACGGTCTCGCCGTGCGCGCCGGTCACCGCGAGCCACTCGCGGTCCGACGTGGAGTTGATGAAGGCCTGCTGCGGGAAGTGCGCGCCGTGGTCCGTCGAGCGGAACACGGTGATCCCATCGACGTTCAGGTCGGCCGCGTAGACGGTGCCGTCCTTGGCGACGACGACGTCGGAGTCGCCACCCTTCAGGGCCGCCTGGGTCGCGGTGCTCACCGCGGTCGGCAGCTTGGTCCAGGTCGCGCCCTTGTCGTCGCTGCGCGCGAGCACCGCGCCGCTCTCGCCCGGGGTGCTGGCGTAGACGGTGCCGGTCGGGGCGATCGCGATGCTCGGCTCGCCGTAGCTGGAGGTGTAGGCGTAGGTGTTCGGCCCGAAGCCCAGCTTCGGCGCAACCGCCGCCTGGCTGGGCGGGCTCAGGAGCGCGGCGGAGGCGGCAGCTCCGAGGGCAGTGAGGCAGAGGAGGCGACGGCGCATGCCCCATGCTTCGGCGCCGAGGCGCCCAATCCTGCTACCAGTGGGGGCCGTAGCCGCCGGCGGTCCCCGCGATCTCGCCCGCGCCCAGCCCCGCAACGGTCGAAGCGAGCACCGCCAGGCGCGGCTTCCCCGCATAGCCGTAGGCGTTCACTTCACGGGTGTCCCAGAGCCGTCGCAGCACGCCACCGGAGACGACTCCGACGCCGACCTGGTAGGCGCTGACGAGCGTGCCGTCGCGCAGACCGAGGTCCGCACCGAAGCCAGGCAGCGCGAGGTCCGGCGGCAGGTCGGCCGCGTCGGTGGCCTTGAGCCCCCACGACGCAGCGGCGAAGCTCCCCACCTTGTGCAGCAGCCCGTCCTCGCCGACCTGGGCCAGGACGCCTGCGGCCTTCACGAGCAGACCGGGGACGAGGGGTGACTCAGGCCCGGCGGTCGTGGTCAGTCCGGTGAAGTCGGCGGCGCCCACGGTCGTGACCGCCTGACCGGGCATCGCCGTCGTCGGGAAGCGGGTGCTGCCGGTGACCCGCCAGGCCGTGCCGGCACTGTCCTTCACGACAGCGCCCGAGACCAGGGCGAGCCGCCCGCCGTACGGGTACAGGGCCAGCTCGCCCCAGGAGGCCGCGATCGCGGTCGCGGTGCTCAGGCCGTTGACCTTGAGTACCAGGGGACTGACGCCGTAGGCCTTGCCGCCCTTGACGACGTAGTAGCCCTTCGCCGGCGTGCGCAGCAAGGTGCCCTCAGGGTGCGGACCGCTCGAGGTGGGCGCGGCCAGCCCGTGCGCGGCGCGCAGCGACGGGTAGGCGTTGTAGACCACGCCGCCCCAGCCGCTGCCCTTGCGCAGCTCGAAGTGCAGGTGCGGGCCGGTCGTCTCGGCGTCCCCCGAGTCGCCGCGCCACCCGACGAGCTGGCCCTGCAGCACCCGGACGCCCTCGGCGATGCCGGTGGGGAAGTCCCACTTCCCGGTGCCCCTGCCGTCGTCGGTGCCCGGGGTGTCGTTGTTCACGTGGAGGTACATCGCGCTCCAGCCCTTGGCGGCACCGGTGTCGCAGGCGATCCCCAGGTAGTTGCCACCACCGACGTGCGTCTCGCGCTGCAGGGTGACGACGGTGCCCGAGCACGCAGCGACCAGGGGCGACATCTTCGGGCCCATGAGGTCCTGGCCCATGTGCAGGCGCGAGCAGCCGGAGCGGCAGCTCAGGAAGGTGTCGCTGAAGCTCGTCGCGCCGATCACCGGGAAGGTGATCGGCACCACGACAGCGGCCGTGTTGTAGGCGGTGCCCGTCGTGTCGACCCCGGTCCGCGCGGCGGCAGGGAGGGCGACGGCGACGAGGGTCAGGGCAGCACCAGTTGCGGTGAGAAGGGCACGCATGTCCGGTTCCTCGACCGACGATCAAGGAACCGCGTCACCCCATCGGGTGACGGGTCCACAGACGGGGTCCACCGACGGGTCCACAGACGGCAGCTCCACCGGCACACCGGTTCTGCGGCACACTGTTAGGCCCCGTCGGAGAACAGGTTGGTGCAGGTGTCGGAGCTGGCCCACGAGGTCGAGCGCGAACAGGCCGTGGTCGACCGGGCCCTGGCCAGGCTCGAGGTGCTGCGGGGCGAGGCTGCCCGACGCGAGCGCGAGACGCTGGCGCCCGGTGTCAGCACTCCGCAGGGGGTCTACGAGCGCGACGTCCACGCCCTCGCCGCGGCCACCCGCCGGGTCAACCTCGACGCCGCCGGTGAGGGCATCGTCTTCGGCCGCCTCGACGTGCTCGAGGGGGCCGCCCTGCACATCGGCCGGATGGGGCTTCGCACCGAGGACCAGGAGCCGATCGTCGTGGACTGGCGGGCACCGGCCGCCGCGCCGTTCTACCGGGCCACCGCCGCCGACCCTCTCGGCGTGGTGCGGCGCCGCACCATCACCTGTCGAGGTCCCCGGGTCGTCGGGGTCGAGGACGAGCTGCTCGACCCTCAGGCGCAGCTCGACGGCACCGTCGTCGGCGACGGCGCGTTCCTGGCCGCCGTATCCCGGGAGCGCGGCGCCCAGATGCGCGACATCGTCGCCACCATCCAGCACGAGCAGGACCTCGCCGTCCGCGCCCCCGACGACGGGGCACTCGTGGTCACAGGAGGCCCGGGCACCGGCAAGACGGCGGTCGCGCTGCACCGCGTCGCCTACCTGATGTACGCCCGTCGCGACTGGTACTCCCGCCGTGGCGTCCTCGTCGTCGGTCCCTCGTCGGTGTTCATCGACTACATCGGCGCGGTGCTGCCCTCGCTCGGCGAGACCAGCGTCCGCCTCTCGGACCTGGGCAGCGTCCCCGTCCTGCCCCGGGAGCTCACGCTCGACGGCGACGACGACGCGGCCGCCGCAGCGGTGAAGGGCAGCGACCGCATGGTCGGGCTTCTCAAGCGTGCGGTCCGGCACCTCGCCGGGGCCCAGCGGCTCCGCGATGTCGAGCTGACCCGATGGGGCTTCGCCCTGACGCTGTCGGTCGAGGAGATGCTGCGACGCAAGACGCAGGTGGGCCGCTCGCCGCGCAGCCACAACGCCGGACGAGCCGCCTTCGTCAGCGCCCTCGTCGACGTGCTCTGGCGGCAGTGGGAGAGGCGGCCCGGGGCGCAGCGGGAGGAGCAGGGCGATCGCGAGGAGTTCGGGCGGTGGCTGCGCGACGACCCGCTGTTCCTCACCGAGGTCGACCGCGCCTGGCCCGTGCTGCGCCCCGTCGAGGTGATGGACGCCCTGCGCACCGGCGCAGTCCCGCTGGCCAAGGTCGCCAAGGGCTCCTACGACGA
>JAWWOJ010000300.1:0-6511 GCA_033851885.1 Frankiales bacterium
CGGGAGGCACCTGCTGTGCCTCGACTTCGGCGAGACCGTGGCCGGCGAGGTCCGGCTCCACCTGACGGCGCCTGCCGGTGCGGTCGTCGACCTGGCGCTGGGCGAGGAGGCCGAGAGCGACGGGACCCTGCGCCTCCCGTTCGCCCACCACCACCTCAGGTACACCGCCCCCGCCGGCACCCGGGAGTTCGAGAGCTTCGAACCCGTCGGCGGACGCTACGCCGTCGCTTCCGTCTCCTCCGACGCGGGCTGCGTGCTCGCCGTCTCCGTGCGCGAGCGGCTCTTCCCGCAGCCACGCGTCGCGACGTTTCGCTGCAGCGACCCACTGCTCGAGCGGGTCTACGCCGTCGGCCTGCGCACGGTCGACCTCTGCTCCCAGGACTCCTACATCGACTGCCCGACGCGGGAGCAGCGGGCCTGGGTTGGTGACGCCGTCGTGCACCAGGCGGTGCACCTGGCGACGGGTGCCGACTGGTCGCTCGCCCGGTGGCAGATGGACATGACGGATGCTCCCCGGCCAGACGGCATGCTGCCCATGACCGTCGCCTCCAACCTCGGGGGGATGGCGAGTGCTTCTGCCTACATCCCTGACTGGGCACTGCACTGGGTTCGCGGGCTGCGCAACCTGATGGACTACACGGGCGACCAGGACCTCGTGGCGCGACACCTGCCGACGTGCGAGCGCCTGCTCCGTTGGTTCGAGCCCTTCCAGGGCGAGGACGGGCTGCTGACCGACGTCATCGGTGCCGTCCTCATCGACTGGAGCAACCTCCCGCTGGACGGCAGCAACGCGGCACTCAACGGACTGTGGGCGCGGGGGCTCCGGGACTTCGAGACGATGGCCGAGTGGCTGGGCGACCGTGGCCGCGCAGGCTGGGCCGGCGACCGCCGCCGCGCGGTCGCGGCGGGGTTCGAGGTCTTCTGGGACGACGAGCGAGGGGCCTACCGCGACCAGCGCCTGAACGGTGCTGTCCCACGGCGCTTCAGCAGGCATGCCAACGCGGCGGCGGTGACGGGTGCCCTGGTTCCCTCCTCGCGGCTGACGCGGGTCGCGGAGTTCCTCGCGCGCCGCGACCACCTGGTCGATGACGCTCCCGTGCCCGCAGCCCTCGCGGCCGGTGACCACGCCCTCAATGCCCGACTGCTCGTCCGAGGCAACCCTGAGCCCGGCTGGGACACCGACCGGCTCGTCCTCGACGCGCAGCCCTTCTTCCGGTACGTCGTTCATGACGCCCTTGCCGAGGCGGGTCGCGCCGATGCCGTCGCCGACCTGTGCCGGGACTGGCAGGTGTTCCTCGACAGGGGCGAGACGACGTGGCCGGAGGCCTGGGTCGGTGGCACGCACTGCCATGGCTGGAGCTCCACGCCGACGCGGGACCTCATCCGCTATGTCCTCGGCGTCTCGCCGGCAGCGCCTGGTTTCGAGGTGGTCGAGATCGCACCTGCCCTGGGAGGCCTCGACTGGGTCGAGGCGGAGATCCCGCATCCCGCCGGACGGCTCAGCGTGCGGGTCGACCACGACGTGCTGGCGGTGAACAGTCCGGTGCCCGTGCAGCTCAGGACGAGCAGCGGGCTCAGGCAGCTGCCCGCAGGTCGCCACGAGATCGCCTCGACCGGACGGTGACCTCCCCGTTTCATCTGCGTTGTGCTGTATGCACTGTGGTACCTCGTCGGGCATGCTTCGTGACAACGCAGGCCTGAACCCAGAACGCAGGTCACATGGCGAATTCTCGTGGCACGGGCAAGGGGCGGTTTCGCCGACGCTCCGACGCGTCCTCCACGCCGCGTTTCCTGCTCGGCTGTGACACCTGCGAGGTGTCGGAGGCGCTTCCGACCGCGGCAGCCGTCGCGGCGTTCTTCGAGATCCACGCGGAAGGTCACCGTACGTGGATCGACCTGTCCGGCGGCGGGTTCCGACTGCCCGAGTAGCGCGCCGTGGAGGTTGCCCAGCCGGGGCCACGGGGGAAGGATCGGGGCATGGACGACGACCTGCACCGGCGTATCGACGAGATGGTCTCCGAGGAGCACGCGCTCCGGGGGAGTGGCCATGAGGTCACCGACGCGGACCGGGCCCGGCTGCGCCAGCTCGAAGTGGCGCTCGACCGGGCCTGGGACCTGCTTCGGCAGCGACAGGCCTTGCGTGACACGGGTGCCGATCCGCAGACAGCAAGGGAGCGGTCTGCCGACACCGTGGAGGGCTACCTCGACTGACCGCATCGCCCCGCTATCGGACCGTTAAAGATCTTTGTACGGTGTGCCGACGATCATGGTGGGGGCGAAGGAGGGCAGTCATGTCCAGGCGCTCGATGCACCGGTTCGTGTTCGTGATGGTCGTCCAGACGGTGCTGATGCTGCTGGCCCTCGGTCACGACGTGCTGCAGTTCGCGCCCGGCCAAGGCGGTGCCCGCCTGGCGTTCGCGGCGGGGGGTTTCGCGTGGTTGGCCCTGGCCACGGTCACCACCATCGGTGTGACGGCGTCCATGGTCGCGGCGCGCCGCGCCCTGCACGTCAAGGCCGAGGCGATGGCCACGACGGAGGCGCTCTCCCGGGACTGGATCTGGGAGGCCGACCTGGACTACCGGCTCACCCACACCAACGACGCGGTGCGTGACTTCCTGGGCTACGAGCCGCGTTCGCTGCTCGGCGGCACCCTGGCGCACATCGTCGCGCACGACGCCCTGCCGACCATGACGGCCCTCGTCGAGCAGAACGTGCAAGAACGCGGCACGCCGGTGCTGGACGGCCCCGTCGAGGTGCCGTGGATCCACGCGGACGGGCACACGGTGGTGCTGCAGGGCACGACCTCGGCCATTCACGACGAGCAGGGGGCCGTCGTGGGCTACCGCGGCACCCGGCGCATGCTGACCGACGCGATGATGGCGGAGCGGATCGTGGCCGCGGGCGCCGGCAGGGTGCGTCGGGTGCTGGACGACGAGGCGATCGACATCGCGCTGCAGCCCATCATCGACCTGACGACCGGCCGGCTCACCGGCGTCGAGGCGCTGACCCGGTTCCGGGACGGACGCCCGCCGGACGTGTGGTTCCGGGAGGCGATCGAGGCGGGTATGGGCCTCGACCTGGACCGGCTCACCTTCCTGGCCGCCCTGGACCTGCTCCCGAGCCTCCCGGAGGGATGTCACCTGTCGATCAACGCGACCCCCGAGCTGCTCAGTGACCACGCGTTCCAGCAGCGCATGATGACGTCGGGCCTGGCCTGCGAGCGGATCATCGTCGAGGTCACGGAGCACGTCCGCATCGGCTCCTACGACGACGTGGCCGCGGCTCTTGCCCCGCTGCGCGAGCGCGGTGTCAAGCTCGCCGTCGACGACACGGGAGCCGGGTTCGCCTCGCTCACCCACGTGCTGCAGCTCCGGCCGGACATCATCAAGGTCGACCGGTCCCTCGTCCACCAGGTCGCGAGCGACCCGGCCCGGCGCTCGGTCATCACGTCCCTCGTACTGCTCGCCCTCGATCTCGGCGCCTCGGTCACGGCGGAGGGCGTCGAGACGCCGAGCGAGCTGGAGATGCTGGCGACGATGGGAGCCGACCACGCCCAGGGTTTCCTGATGGCGCGACCCACGATCGATCGTGCCCGCTGGTCGCGCTGGTGGGACCGCAACTGGCTGCAGGGCTCGGGCCTCGACCCCTCAACGGCGACGGCCACGAGCTCAGGTGTCACGCCGGCGGTCGGCGACGCGCAGTTCGTCGCGGACCTCCACCTGTCCTGAGTCGAGACCGGCGAGCTCGTCGATGTGCTGTGCTGTCGCCGTGTCTGACGACCCGTGGTTCGCGGCCGTGCTCGAGCTCGCCACGCTTCCCCCCGAGGCGGTCTCGAGCGACCCGGAGCTCGACGCGCTGCTCACACCCGTCGACCCCGGCGACTGGAGGGTCGCTGACCTCGACGTGACCGAGGCAGCCGCGCCCGGACCACATGGGGAGGTGCGGGTTCGGATCTACCGGCCCGAGGGCGAGCCGGAGGGCTGGCTCGTGTGGCTGCACGGCGGCGCATGGGCCTTTGGCGAGCTGGACATGCCAGAGGGCGACGCGACCGCACGAGAGGTGTGCGCCCGGGGCCGCCGCGTGGTGGTCTCCGTCGACTACCGCCTGGCGGTCGGCGGCGTCCACTACCCGGTCCCCCTCGACGACGTGGTCGCTGCTGTCAGCTGGGGGGCCGAGCAGGCCGGCGGCCCCGTCGCCCTCGGCGGGGCGAGCGCCGGGGCCAACCTCGCCGCCGGCGCCACGCTTCGGCTCCGCGACGAGGGCCGCGCCGTTCCGTCCCGGCTGCTGCTGCTCTACCCAGCCCTACACCCCGTGCTCCCGCCGCCCTCAGCCGAGCTCGCGGCCAAGCTTGCGACGCTCTCGCCGCTCGCGCGGTTCGACGCCCGCATCTACCGGCCGCTGGTCGAGAACTACCTGGGAGCTCCGGTGTCGGCGGCTCCGGCCTACGCCATGCCGGCGTCGGCCCACCTCTCCGGTCTGCCGCCCACCTTGATCCACAACGCGGAGTACGACGGCCTGCGGGCCTCCGGTGAGGCCTTTGCCGAACAGCTCGAGAGAGCAGGCGTCGCGGTGCACCTCAGCTGCGCACCCGACGTCGCACACGGCCACTTGAACGCGCCGTGGCTGCCCCAGTGCTCCGCCTCGATCGACGAGATGGTGACGTTTCTCCGAGCTGATCCCCAGCCGCCTGCGCTGCGCTTCCAACCTACCTAGCGGTCAGCAGGCAAGTATGTTGGGATTCCCGGATGCAACGCAACGCGCTGCGCGCGGTCCTCCCGGCCCTGGCACTGGCCGCCCTCGTCACGGTTCCCGTCCACGCCAGTCCCGTGAGCGGCTACGGCGTCCAGGAGCAGGTCAACGCGCCGTTCACGATGGCCGACGGGACGACGCTGGTGGGCAGCGTCTACTACCCGGCCGACCCCGCCACCGGCAAGCGGGTGGCCGGCCGCTTCCCGGTCCTGGTGACGATGACGCCCTACGGCAGCTGGGACGGCAACAGCCACGTGTCGCCGCACGCCCCGAACGGCGGCTCCGACGACTCCATCCTGCGCTTCTTCGCCCAGCACGGGTACATCGGTCTCGAGGTCGACAGCAGGGGCTCGGGTCGTTCTGAGGGGCTGTTCACCGTCCTGGACCCGCAGCAGAGCGTGGACTATGTGCGGGTCATCGACATCGCCGCCCACCACCTCAGCGGGTCCAACGGCGTGGTCGGGTTGACGGGCATGTCCTACCGCGGACTCAACCAGCTCCTGGTGGGCGGCCTGCTGCGGCGGGGGACGCCTGTCAAGGCGATGGCCCCCGCCTCCGCCGGGGCTTCGGTCTTCGACGACCCGTTCGTGCAGGGCGGGATCGCGTCGCAGTTCTGGTACGCCTACCCCGGCATCCTCGGCGTCAGCGCGCCGCCGCCGGCCGACCAGGTCGCCGCACCCGGCGGCGCCGATCCGAGGCTCGCGACCGTGGCGGCCGACCGGGCCCGCTCTGCCCAGAACCTGAGCGACATGGTCACCCAGACCCTCAACGGTGGCTCGGCTGCCTACCGCGATGGCTGGTGGCAGGAGCGCGAGCCGATCCAGGCCGCCCACGCCATCGTCGACGCCGGCATCCCGGTGCTGCTCACGACCGGCACGACCGACTTCTTCCCGCGCGGCGCCTTTCGGATGTACACCGCCTTGCAGAGCGTGGCCCACGGCGGCACGCCGTACGACGCGATGAACCCCAGCTGGAAACCGGACCGCCGGTTCCAGCTGGTCTACGGCAAGGACTACACCGACGGTGACTTCTCGTTCTGGCTGTCCTATGAGCTGCAGTGGTACGACCACTGGCTCAAGGGCAAGGCCAACGGCGTCGCCAGCTCCGACCACACCCTGCACCTGCAGGACCAGCTCGGCCGGTGGTCGGCCCCGCCGCGTGGCAGCTACCCGATGACCCAGCAGGACACCCGGCTCTACCTCGACGACGGCTCCCGGCTGTCCGCGGCGCGGCCCACCTCGGCCACGAGGTTGCCGGAGCTGCCCTGGCAGCCGGAGACCACCAGCCTGACCTTCACGGGCCCCCCGTATGCCCACGGCGCAACGGTCGACGGGCCGGTGACGGTCAGCCTGTCGATGCGCTCGACGACTCCGCAGGTCGAGCTGATCGCGCAGCTCAACGACGTGGCACCCGACGGGACCGTGACGACGGCCGTCCCGGGGTTCGAGGTCGACGGCGACCTGGCCGGCACCCTGCGCGTTGTCGACCCGGGCAAGAGCTGGTACGACACCGCCGGCACCCTGCTCTCGCCCTACCACCCGTACTCGCGGGCGAGTGAGCGCACCGTGCCGGTCGGCACCCCCCAGCGCTACGACATCGAGCTGCACCCACGGGTCTGGAGCCTCGCGCCCGGTCATCGGCTGCAGCTGGTGCTCAGCTCCCAGAGCAACCGGCTCGTCCCGACCTTGCCGCAGCTGCGCGCGCTGGCGGGAGGGACGTACGCGTTCGTCGCTGGAGAGTCGTGGTTGACGGTCCCGGTGCT
>JAWWOJ010000399.1:0-7433 GCA_033851885.1 Frankiales bacterium
TTCGGTCATCCGGCGAGGGTAGGCGCCTCACCTGGCGATCGGCACGCACCTCGAGAGCAGGGCCAGCAGGACCACGTCGAGCTCCGGCTCAGGCGCGTTGCATGCGAGCTCGTCGAGGTGCAGCACCACTCGCGTGGCGTGCGGGCCGAGCGGCTCCAGCACCCACGTCAGCCACACGTCGGGCTCGCCGCCGTCGCAGACCGCGTGGACGAGCTGGCGCCCCGCACAGGCCTGCAGCACCTCGGTCTGCCCAGGCCACAGCTGGTCGAGCAGGGCTCGCAGCTCCCCCCAGGCGTGCTCCGCGCACGCCGGGACGAGCGTGGTGGCAGAGCAGGTGTCCAGCAGCTCGTCCATGCGAGCAGCGTCCTCAGCACTGCGGTAGCGCGATAGACCCCGAACGGACGGTTCGGGGGGCTCAGTGTGAGGATGGGCTCATGCGCCTCGGTATCCAGATCCCTGACTTCACGTTCCCCGGCGGCAAGAAGACCCTCGGCAAGGACCTCGCCGCCATCGCGCGCACCGCAGACGACGCGGGCTTCGGCGCGATCGCCGTGATGGACCACTTCTTCCAGATCGGACCCGTCGGGCCACCCGACATGGACATGCTCGAGGCCTACACGACCCTCGGCTTCCTCGCTGCCCACACGTCGCGCGCGCAGCTGCTGACCTTGGTGACCGGCGCGATCTACCGCGAGCCGGCCCTGCTCGCCAAGACGCTCAGCACGCTCGACGTGCTCAGCGGGGGACGCGCTGTCCTGGGCATCGGCGCCGCCTGGAACGAGGAGGAGAGCACGGGCCTGGGGTTCCGGTTCCCACCCGTGGCGGAGCGCTTCGAGCGGCTCGAGGAGGTGCTGCAGATCTGCCGCCAGATGTTCGACGGGACCGACGCGCCGTACTCCGGGAAGCACTTCACGCTGGGGCGCACCCTCAACGTGCCGTCCCCCCTCTCGGCGCTGCCGATCCTCATCGGCGGCGGCGGCGAGAAGAAGACGCTGCGGCTCGTGGCGCAGTACGCGCAGATGTGCAACCTGTTCCCAGGACCCGACCTGGCCCACAAGCTGGAGGTCCTGCGCGGCCACTGTGAGGCCGTCGGGCGGGACGACGCCGAGATCGACAAGACCGTCTATTACGCCTACGACACGTCGAAGCCGACGGCCCAGCTGGTCGACGAGCTGGGTGCGCTGAAGTCGCTGGGCTTCGACATGGCCATCGGGGGCGTCAAGGACGTGAGCACGCTCGCGCCTCTCGAGCTCATCGCCTCCGAGGTCATGCCGCAGGTCGTCTAGGTCTTGCCCGGGGTGAGGCACGACCAGCGGAAGTGCCGGTGCGGCTGCAGTTTCACGGTGATGCGCACCCCGGGGGTGCCCTGCCGCTTCTCGTCCGAGGGCACGACCGTGCGGGCGCCCTTGCCGCCGTGGTCGATGCTGATCACGTCGAGCCCGCGGGTGTAGTCGGCGACGTAGACCAGGTCGTCACGACCAGGGAAGAACACCGCCTGCGAGGCCGTCGTGCTGTCGCCGGCCCAGACGCCGACCGGACGCGGGTGCCTCGGGTCCGACACGTCGAGGAAGCGGACGCCGGCGCCGTACCAGCCGTCCGCCACGACCTTGTTGCTGTTCACCGTGAACCAGTGGCTGCTGCAGTACTCGCTCTGCGTGAGCGGCCCGTGCTCGTCGGAGCCGGTCGGTGCGTTCCAGCTGCCGATGGGCCGGAGCAGCTTGGCCTTGCGGTCGATCCGCCAGGTCTCGAAGCGCCCGTCGTTGGTGCAGCCGGGTGCGTAGCTCTCCTCGGTGATGAGCCAGGTGTCGCGGTCGAGCCGCTTGCCGCCGTGCAGGATCAGGTTGTTCTGGGCCGCGTTGTCCTCGGGGGTGATCCGCGCGACGAGGCTCGGGTGCAGCGGGCTGCTCCCGAGTCGGTGGACGGCGACGCCCTTGCTGCCGTAGACGGTGATGTCACCGAACCGGTCGACCTCGGCGTCGTGGATCGAGCCGCCCGCCGGGGACGGGAAGGATCCCAGCACGCGGGGGTGCGTGAGGTCGCGCACGTCGACCACGACGACGGCCTTGCCGCCCGAGACCCACAGGTAGCGGTCGTGGTCCACGAGCGTCGAGGTGTGCCCGACGCCGCTCGGCAGGTCGACGAAGCCGACGACCGCGGGCTTCGCCGGGGTGCGCAGGTCTACGAGGTTGACCCGGCCCGGGGCACCGGGCTGGCTGTCCTGGCTCATCACCGCGAACCGCCGGGCCGCGGAGACGCTGATGTCCTCGTTCTGGTAGTTCGGCAGGTCGAGCTTCGCGAGCTGCTTGGGCGCCTTCGGGTTGCTCACATCGAAGACGCCGAGTCCACCGGTCAAGGACTTCAGCGTGGCACCGCCCTCGTTCCACACCAGGTCGGGCTCGGAGAGGACATAGAGCTTGGTGCCCAGGAACGCGCCGCTGACGGCGCCGCCGGTGTCGAAGGCGTGCGAGACCAGGTGCACGTTCGGTGTTGCCACCCCGGAGGCACTCGAGGGCAGCTGACCGGGCGCGGCCTGCGCGGGCGGAGCCAGGACGGCAGCGGCGACGAGACCGGCGAGGGCGAGGCGGCGCATGCCACGAGCTTCGACGTACCGGGCGCGATCCCTGCCGCGACGACCGGGTTGCTGTGTGCCGGCGGACCTCGACTCGCCATTCGGCAGCCGGCCGGGCCAGGATGGCGGTGTGAACCACACCCGACTAGGACGAACAGGGCTCCGGGTCAGCCGGATCTGTCTCGGCTGCATGAGCTTCGGCGCCCCCGCACGCGGCAACCACGAGTGGACGCTGGACGAGGACGCGAGCCGGCCGCTGCTGCGTCGCGCCTACGAGCTCGGGATCACCTTCTGGGACACCGCCAACGCCTACTCCGACGGGCACAGCGAGGAGATCGTCGGCCGCGCGATCAAGGAGCTGGCCACCAGCCGTGACGAGATCGTGCTCGCGACCAAGGTCTTCATGCCGATCACGGGCACCCCTGGCGGCCTGTCACGCAAGGCGATCATGAACGCGATCGATGCCAGTCTCACGCGGCTGGGGACCGACTACATCGACCTGTATCAAATCCACCGCTGGGACCCGCACACGCCGGTCGAGGAGACGATGGAGGCGCTGCACGACGTGGTGAAGGCCGGCAAGGCCCGCTACCTCGGCGCCTCCTCGATGTGGGCGTGGCAGTTCTCCAAGGCGCAATACACCAGCCGGACGCGCTTCGTGTCGATGCAGAACCACTACAACCTGCTCAACCGCGAGGAGGAGCGCGAGATGCTTCCCCTCTGCGCCGACCAGGGCGTCGGCGTGCTGCCCTGGTCGCCGCTCGCGCGCGGTCGCCTGGCCCGCCCCTGGGACAGCACGACGACCCGTTCGGAGTCCGACGTGTTCGGCAAGACGTTGTACGACGACAGCGACGCGTCGATCGTTGCAGCCCTTGCGAAGGTGGCCGCGGGCCGTGACGTACCGATGGCGCAGGTCGCGATCGCCTGGCTGCTCTCGAGGCCCACGGTGACCTCTCCGATCATCGGCGCGACGAAGGTCGCGCACCTCGAGGACGCCGTGGCGGCCCTCGCCCTGGAGCTGAGCGACGAGGAGATCAGCGCCTTGGAGGCGCCCTACACCCCGCGACCGGTGGCCGGCTTCGCCTGACCTTTTCGCTGGTCGGTGTCGAGAACCATGACATCGCCGTCTCAGGGAGTGATCGTCGGGAGCAGCGTCGGGATCGGCGTGACCGAGGGAGAAGGGGTCACGGTCGGGCTCGGAGTCGCCTTCTTGGTCGGTGACGACGTGGGCGAGGGCCGAGGAGTGGCGGGTGGCTTCGTAGGCCCAGTGGGCCCCGTCGGCGCCGTGGGCTGCGGCACGACCGTCGCCGGCACGACCGGAGACTGTCGCACGCCGGTGGGGGCGGCCGGGTCCGGACGCACGAGGACGTAGACCGCGAGCAGGACCGCGAACACCAGCGCGAGCACCCACGTGGAGCGCCTCATGACGCGTGCGCGCTGGGCGCGACCGCATCGAGCGTCGGTGCCAGGACGATGCCCTTCTCGCGCAGACCGGTCGCGATGCGACGCCGGAGCTGCCTGCCGACCTCGAACTGCTTGCCGGGCAGGGTGCGGGCGACGAACCGGATGTTGAGCTCGTCGCGCCCCAGCGACTCCACCCCCATCACCGATGTCGCGTCGAGGAGCAGGTCGTGGAGCCGCTCGTCCTCGTAGGCCTCCTCACCGATGCGCTGGAGCTCCTCGCTGACGACGTTGACGTCGGCGCCGGCCGGCACCGGGACGTCGATGACCGCCCGCGCCCAGTCGCGCGAGAGGTTGGTGACCTGCATGATCGCGCCGTTCGGGGTGATGACGACCTCGCCGTCCGCCGTGCGGATCTGCGTCACGCGCAGGGTCACGTCCTCCACCGTGCCGGTGACGGGTGCGATGCCGCTGCCGAGCGACAGCCGGATGACGTCGCCGAAGCCGTACTGCCTCTCGGCGACCACGAAGAACCCCGTGAGGATGTCGGCGACGAACCGCTGCGCCCCGAAACCCAGCGCCACGCCGAGTGCGGCAGCGGGCGCCGCAAGGCCGGTGACAGGCACCCCGAGGCGGTCCAGGACGAGCACGCCGGCCACCGTCCAGAGCACCAGGATGGCGACGTAGGTGAGCACCTGCGTGACGGCGTGCCGATGCTTGGCGGTCTCCGATCTGACGAGCGCCTCGCTCCCCTCGTCGATGCTCCCCTCGACCCGTTTGCCCAGCCAGCTGATCAGCCGCCCTCCGAGGACGGCACCGAGAACGATGAGGACCGCCTCCAGCCCGTTGCCACGGGCCCAGCTGCTGACATCGGTGAGGGGAGCGATCGCCTGAGGTGCCATCGCCTGAGGTGCAGAGAAAAAGTTCACCTCTACCCCGTTGCCTCGCTGGCACGCCTCAACCGCGAATCAACCGTGAAGAGGAGCACCGCTCAGCAGACCCACAGGCGCCCCGTCCAGCATGGTGAGGATCGCCACGGCGAGCGCACGCGCCCCACTGGGGTCGAGCTCGACCGCCACCCGGTCGGCGCCACGCCGGAAGTCGATGTTGAGCGTGTGGTCCAGCGGGGCGTCGACCGGGTGGTCGAGGTAGACGGTCGCCTCCTCGAGCCCGAACCAGCCGGCGACCCCCTTCCCGGACGAGTCGGTGAGCGGCACGTGCGCGGTCTCGTAGGTGCACATCAGGACAGCTGCTCGGCGTAGAAGTCGAGGATCAGCCGCCAGCCCTCTTTGGCCGCCTCGGGCCGGTACGACGGCCGGTCGGGGCTGAAGAACGCGTGCCCCGCCCCCTCGAAGTAGTGGAAGGAGTGCGGCTTGCCGGCGTCGTCCAGCAGTGCGGACAACCGCTCCATGTCGGCCGGCGGAGGGTAGGTGTCGTCCATCCCGAACAATCCGAGGACAGGGCACCGCAGCGACGGCACCAGGTGTTCGAGCGGACCGGCCTTCAGCGGGAAGCCCTCAGGGACCTCGCCGACGACGAACGCGCCGTAACAGTCGACGGCCGCCTGCAGGTCGACGGTGGCCGCGGCGAGGAACGACTGCCGACCGCCGGAGCAGTAGCCGATGGAGCCGACCCTCCCGTTCGACGTCGGGAGCGCCCGCAGCGCCGCAGCCGCACCTGCCACGTCGCCGCTCAGCCGCTCGTCAGGCACCCCGCCCTGCGACCGGACCAGCGCAGCGGCGTCGTCGGGGGCGGCCCCCGGAGCCTCCCGGGAGTAGAGGTTGGGGCAGAGCGCGTTGTAGCCCTCCGCGGCGAACCGCCGGACGATCTCCTTGGTGGTCGCGTCGTAACCGGGCAGGTGGTGGATCACGACCACTCCGCCGTAGGAGCCGTCGTCGACGGGCCGGGCGAGGTAGCCCTCGATCTCGGTCCCGCCGTCGCCGGCGAGGGTGATGGTCTCCGCGTGCAGGTCGCCTCTCATGGCGCCAACACTAGGAGGGCTCAGCCGACGTGCAAGAGCACCGCGGCCTTCGCCATCGGGTTCGGCGAGGACGCGGCGCAGACGGCCTCCTTGCCGCAGTCGCCGTAGAACGACGCCCACGCCGACCCGTCGGGGGCGACGTCGAGGTCGATGTAGTCGTCCTTCGCCTGCTGCGGGGTGGTGACGAGCACCGACCGGCCGTCGTGGACCGTCGCGCTGACCAGTGCCGAGCCACGGGCGACGGTCACCGACCCGTCGTACCCACCGCCCCGATGGCCGGTGAGGTAGGCGACCGCGACCTGGCCGGGGCCGCGCAGGGCCATCGCCCACTGGCCGACGGCCGCACCACGGCGGGCGGGAGCGACGAGGTCGATCGGCTTCGACCAGGTGCGGCCGGCGTCGTTGGAGGTGCGCAACAGCAGCTTCGTGCCGGTAAGCGAGACGGCGTACAGCTTTCCGCGGCTGTCCACGCGGAGCTCGTCCGCCGCCGGCACCGTGCGCAGGATCGGGAAGGTCAGCGCCTCGTCGGTGCTGCGGGCCAGGTAGGTCTGCCCGCCGCAGTGCACCAGGGTCCAGAGCGCGCCGTCGGGGCCGGCCGACGGGTAGTCGCCGTCGCTGGCGTTGAAGACCTCCTCCGAGCCGCCGCACTGGGCGTGGACGGGCACGCCGCGACGCAGCATCGTGGACCGGAAGCCCCAGGTGTGGCCGCCGTCGAGAGTCCGCCAGCAGTCCCTGTTGCCGTAGGCGAACAGCACCGTGTTGCCGCACCAGTAGGCGACCCGCTCCCCCGGCACCGGCTGGTCGCCGCCGCGCGGTGTCGGACCTGAGGTGAAGCGCGGGTTCTCCGACTCGACGTAGCCCGGCGCCTGCGTGTTGAACCAGGTGTGGCCGCCGTCGTCGCTGGTGAGCAGGTGCGCGTATCCCGCCGGCGCCTGGTCTTCGACCGGGATGCCGCTCGCCGGCACGACGACCGGGCTCAGCGCGTAGTAGTAGAGCCTGCCGGTCGCGGCGTCGACGTGGATCGCGCCGTCACTCGCCACCCATTGCACGCCCGCCGGCTCGACGTAGCGGAAGCTCTTGCCTCCGTCGCGGCTGACCGCGAACCCGGCCGGCGTGATCTGCGTCTGCGGCTTCGGCCCTGGCGCGCCGGGCACGAACCCCGTCCCCGCGACGCCCGGCACGGTCTGCGCCGGCTGCTGCACCAGCGTGCCGTCCGGCGCCACCCGGATGTGCGTCTCTCCGGTCAGGAACCCGGTCCGGATGGTGCAGCCCGTTCCCCGGTACGACGACGGCGTGCCGTCGAGCGACACGGCGCGGGCGGTCTCGCGGGTGCCCGAGCACGGGGCCGAGCCCTGCGCCGGGAGCGCGGTGAGCAGGCCCGCGAGGAGCGGGAGCGCGACGAGCAGCGCGGAACGTGGGCGCACGGGGGGCCTCCAGCGGGAACGCGACTGCAACACGTTCTGCTTCGACGCGCGGGGGCGA
>JAWWOJ010000415.1:0-5498 GCA_033851885.1 Frankiales bacterium
AGGGGGGAGCGGATCGCCGACGTGGCGAGCGCGCTCGAGGATCCGCTGCTCATCGGTGCCCTCATGGTGCGGGCCGGCCTGGTCGACGGCTGCGTCGCAGGGGCAGTGGCGACCACTGCCGCCACGGTGCGGGCGGCTCTCCGTGGCATCGGCCCTGCACGTGGCGTGCGCTGCGTGTCCAGCTTCTTCCTCATGCACTGCCCGCACGCCGACGGCGGTGCCGGTCGGTCGCTCGTGTTCTCCGACTGCGGGGTCGTCCCGGACCCCACCGCCGACCAGCTCGCCGATATCGCCATCGCTGCCGCCGGCAGCGCCGAGGCGTTGCTCACCGAGCCCGTGCGGGTCGCCCTGCTCAGCTTCTCGACGTGCGGGAGCGGGCAGCACCCGCGGGTGGAGAAGGTCCGACAGGCGCTGCACATCGTCCGGGCCCGGCGCCCCGACCTGGTCATCGACGGCGAGCTCCAGGGCGATGCCGCGCTCGACATCCTGGTGGCCAACGCGAAGGCGCCGGGCAGCCCGGTCGCGGGCGCCGCCAACGTGCTCGTCTTCCCGGACCTCGACTCCGGCAACATCGCGTACAAGCTGGTGACCCGGCTGGGCGGCGCGACAGCCGTCGGCCCAGTGCTGCAGGGGCTCGCGCTTCCCATGAACGACCTGAGCCGCGGAGCATCAGCCAACGACATCGTCGACGCGATCTGCGTCACCGCCCTGCAAGCGGCCGCCCACGTCACCGCGGCCACTGTCGCCGTCTGACGGCCCTGTCAGGTACGTGTCCGCTGTCCCTCCGGCACATGCCCGTACCGACTCCCTTGCACGGGGATCGCCACCGGAATCATGACGTCCACAACATCAGCGCGTCGCCTGCCGAACAGGGCACCGCCTCCGGCCAGTGCGGCGGCAGCCGCGCAGGCCAGCAGCGTCCTGATCAGGACCACCAGTGAGGGCTTGCTCGCCTTCTGCCAGGTCGCGAGGTTCGCGTCGAGGAGGTCGACCAGACTGGTGAAGCGGGCCTGGATCTGAGGCAGCTGCTGGAACAGGACTCCCAGCGCCGGCGAGGCGCCGGTGAGCTGGGCGGCCAGCCGTGCCGGGCTGACGTGCAGGGCGGCCGCGGTGTCGGGCAGCAGCTGGGTCTGCAGCTGCGTCGCCATGTCTGCCATCACCTGCAGGGCTCGCTCGTCGGCGTCGATCGACTGCCGGGTGAGCACTGGGGCCAGGGCGGTCTTCAGCTGCGCCGAGTCACCGGCCTTGTGAGGCAGCGACGCGACGAGGCACGTGGCGATGACCGCCAGACCGAGTGCCAGCGCAGTGCGCGGCAGCCCCCTTGACCGCGGCTTCAGGAGAGTTCCCAGGCCAAGGAGGACCATGAGGCTGCCGACGCCGAGCAGCGCTGGGGGGATCGTCGTCGGCTTGACCCCCTGGACCGGGATCGCGGCCACCGAGTCGAAGTTGCTCTGCTGCGCCTGGAGCAGGTCCGCGAAGCCGTTGAAGTCTTTGGTGATGAGTGGCAGTTGCTGAAGACCGGTCGTCACCTTGGGATATCGCTGCGCCAGTCCCGCCTGGAGCTGTTCGGGGGTCTGGCCTGTCTGCGTCGCCAGCGCAGGCAACGCCTGCGTGGAAAGACCGTCCGCCCCGTCGCCCACGACTTTGAGGTCGGCACGCAGCTGGACGATGTTGTGGTCCGTCATCGCGGGCTTGAAGTTCGACACGACCTTGGTGAACGGGGATGCCGCTGGCACCGTGTGCTGTGCCAGCGTGACCGCGCACAGCACGACACCGGACACGATCAGCACGATCGCGGCGAGACGAGACCTCATGGTGATTCCTTCGCTGCTCTGCTGCCCACCCGGACAGCCAAGGAGCCCGGCCGGCTCCCGTGAGGTGTGAACGATGTCGGATCCCGACCGTCCTGAACAGTTATCAGCGATGAACTACCCGAAGTGATCAGCCCTCTAGTCAGCGCGAACTGCCCCTGATACTATGTGAATGGCTACTAACTATCCCAAGGGCCTGGATGCAGCGAGGAGCAGATCATGAACAGCATCGAATCCGTTCCCACGACATGGGACGACGCACGCGACGGCACCTTCTTCCGCGTCACCCTGCATGCGCTGGATGCGCACTTTCTCGAGGCCGGCACTGTGCTGCTCGCCGCGAACGACCGCGACCTCGCGCCCGCAGCCTGATCCGCCTCAGCCGATCGTCTGCGCCGGCTCAGGACGGCGCAAACCCGGTCGTTCGCTCGCCCAGCCGCGCGTCCCAAAGCAGGTCGCCAGCGCCAGCGAGCGCTGCGGCGGTTGCGGTGAGCCGGGTGTGCTCGTCGCGCTTGAGCAGTCGGGCAGCCTGCGCCGCCCGCGCCGCCTCCGCGTCGATCAGCAGCGCTAGCTGAGCTCGCGTCGAGACGAGCCGCTCACCGCGTGGGTCCGGGCTGCCGAAGAGCGCATCCGACGCCGAGGTCAGCCGGGTCGCGAGCTGCCCGAGCTGCTGCATCGAGCCTGAGCGCAGGGTGGCGGCTTCCTCAGCGCCACTAGGGATTCCGAGTGCCTGCACCCGGGCGACCCAGTCCTGCACCGCATCGGTCGGGCGGACCGGCTGGTATGCACGCGGGGTACCGATCGACGACGGGGCGGACGCCAATGGCGGGCCGGCGGCGAGCTTCATCGGCACCCAGTCGGGCACCTCGGCGGCGCGCACGACAGTGACCCCCTCGATCTCGCGCCGCGCACCCAGCAGTGGCTCCAGCTCCGCGTCGGCCTGGTCGAAGACGCGGTCGCCCAGGTTGCGCAGCCGGAAGAACTGCAGCACGAGCTGCTCCCGCAGCGCACCAGCGGGCTGATCGGTTGCGACCCGTGCGACCCGAACGGCCGCGAGGTAGAGATCGGCGGTGAGACGCAGGTCGACCACGGCTCGTGGCGCGGCCGCCAGCGGCGCTCGGCTGTTGATGGCGGTTTGTGCGTCGACCAGAGCCGGGTCGAACCGGTCGAGCGCAGTTGCCATGTCCTTGGCCGACGTCTTGCCGGTCCGCCAGGACGTGAACCCCTGCCCGAGGTTCACCGCAAGTCCGGTGAGAGGTCGCAGGTCGGCGAGCGCAGCGTCCTTCCATGCCTGGGCAGCAGCCGACGGGACCGTGGTCGTCGGCAGCGGGTCGCCGGTGGCTGACGGCCTGCCCGACCCCCGCACGGCAAGTGCCAGACCACCTGCGGCCACGAGCGCCGCAGCAGTGGCGGCGGCCAGCGCGCGCCCCCGCGTGCTCCGCAAGGGTGGTCCGGGCCGCCGCTGCCGCGGCGTGGGTCGACCACGGCTCGCAGATGTCCTGCGTCGGCCGGTCTGCTGCGAGGAATTAGCCACGGCTAACGCACTCCCGCCTGCTCGTGGAACGTCGCGAGCACCTGTTGCGCAACCTCCGCCGGGCTGTCGTACGGCTGGTAGAGCCGGATACGGTCGACGACCCCGTCGAAGCGCTTGTGCATGATCGTGGCGACCTCGTCCGGTGCGGCGACGATGGCGAACGCGTGCAGCACGTCGTCGTCGATGAGCCCGCCCATCTCGTCCCACCGGTCCTGCTTCGACAAGGCGTGCAGCTCCGGTTGCAGGTCGCCCCAGCCGTGCAGGTCGAGAGTGGCGCGGTAGGCCGGCGTACTGCCGTAGAAGGCGATCTGCTTTCGCGTGCCCGCTACTGCCACGGCCAGCTGCTCCTCCGTGTGCCCGGTTGCGACCAGGGCCGGATACGTCACCGAGAAGGTCTCACGATCGCGCTTGCGGCTGCGCAGCCCCTCCTCGAGCAGCGGCAGCGTGACCTCGCGGAGGTAGCGCTCAGTGGTGAACCCGTGCACAAGCATGCCGTCGGCGACCTCACCCGCGACCCGCGTCATACCATCACCAACCGCCGCGATCAGGACAGCCGGTGCGCCTGACTCGAGGGGGCCGGGGTCGAAGAACGGAGTCATGAGCGTGTGGGTGTAGAAGTCGCCGGAGAAGTCCAGGCGGCTCCCGTGCTGCCAGCTCGCCCAGATCGCTTGCAGCGCAGAGACGTACTCCTTCATGCGGGCGGCCGGCTGGCCCCAGGGCATCGAGAACCTGCGCTCGACGTGCGGCTTGATCTGCGAGCCGAGGCCCAGCAGGAAACGGCCTCCGGACTGCGCCTGCAGGTCCCAAGCCGCGTAGGCGGTGGTCATCGGGTTGCGGGCGAAGGCCACGGCGATCCCGGTGCCCACCGAGATGGTCTCGGTGCGGTCGGCGGCGAGCAGCAACGGGAAGAACGGCTCGTGCGCGATCTCGGTCGTCCAGATGCCGTCGTACCCATCCTGTTCCGCGTGCGCGGCTTCGTCCCCGGCCTGCCGGAGGGGCCCGTCGAGCGTTGTGTCGAGCTTCATCCCAGATCTCCTCACGCGAGCCAAGAGCGGGTGTTGCGGGGCGGTCGCCGACCATGTTACGTTAATCGCGGTAAACATCACAGTGCCAGGTGAGAAGCAGTTCCCCCAACGTCGTGGAGAGGCAGCAGCGATGCACTACAACTTCGGGATCAAGTGGCTCAAGGCCTTCCGGAGCAGCGCGGAGGAGGTGTGCGCCCTCTACGAGGACGGCTTCGTGTTCGAGGACGTCATGCTCGACCAGCACAACATCAACACGAAGCCCGACCTGCTCCGCACCTTCGCGCCGTACGCGAACAAGGACCCGGAGAACGGCGTCGGCATCCACAACTTCAAGATCCGCAGCTACGTCGGCGACGCGCAGAGCGGCCTGCTCCGCTGGGAGTGGAGCCCTGAGCACGCGGGCTCGTTCCTCGGCCTGGACGTCGCGGGCAAGCCCTTCCAGACGCAGGGCCACACGTTCCACATGTACAACGAGGCCGGCCGCATCGTCCGCGAGTCGTCCTGGTGGGACGCCTCCCAGGTGGTGCGCAGCACCCAGGACTGGAAGCCGACGAAGAGCGTCACCAACACCAAGCCCGCGGGAGCGCTCTCGGCAGTGGGCAGCTACACCACGGCGGCCAGTGCGCAGGAGCACGCCCAGCGCTGGTGCGCGGCGCTGGGCAGCAGCACCGCCGCGCTCGCCGACCTCTACGCCGACTGGTTCACCCTCGAGCACACCTTCGTGGACGACCACGAGGTCGACACGATCACTGACCGCGACATGCTCAACAACGCTCTCGGCGGCATCGCCGGTGGCGAGAACGGCAGCTACGCCTTCACGGCTCGCGAGGTGTTCGAGGGCAACGGCCACCTGCTCATCCACTGGAACGTGGAGATCAGCGGTGCCAAGACCTTCCGCGGCCTCGAGGTCCCCGCCGGCACGACGCTGACCACGATCGGCTCGACCTTCCACGAGCTCGACGGCGACGGGAAGGTCCTCCTCGAGTCGACCTATTGGGAGGACAACAACATCTTCGTCCAGCTCGGCAAGCCGATCATCCGGCCGCACTACTGGGACGAGGACTTCGACATGGAAGCCTTCGTCGCCAGCCTCGGCTGAGGCGAGAAGCACCTGGAACTCCGGTGGTG
>JAWWOJ010000442.1:0-7649 GCA_033851885.1 Frankiales bacterium
AGGAGTCGCTCGGCCACATCGAGACCGGCCGGGCCAAGGTCGGCAAGACGATGGAGGGCTTCGACGTCGTGCCGTCGATGCCGATGATCGTCGGCGACGACCAGCACGCCTGCGCCGACACGATCCGCTGGTACGCCGCCCTCTACATCGGTGGCATGGGATCGCGGGAGAAGAACTTCTACAACCAGCTCGCGGTGCGGATGGGCTTCGACGAGGCCGCCAAGGAGGTGCAGGACCTCTACCTCGACAGGAAGTACGACGAGGCCGCCGCTGCCGTCCCGTTCGAGTTCCTCGAGCAGACCTCGCTGCTCGGCACGAAGGAACAGATCGCCGAGAAGATGCAGGTCCTCGCTGCCTCGGGCGTCACGACCCTGACCGTCACGCCCGGCGGCAGCAGCCCCGAGGAGCAGCACGCCGGGTTGCGCACCGCGGTCGAGGCCCTCGAGCTCGCCGGCGTCGGCAGCTGAAGGCCTGGCAGCAGGGCGCTCTCGGCTTCGTCCAGGGTGTTGCCGAGGTCGTCCCGGTCAGCTCCTCGGCGCAGCTGCACCTGCTGCCGTGGCTGCTGCGCTGGCCTCACGTCGAGGACCGCACCACCTTCGCCGCCGGGCTGCACGCGGGGTCCGCTGCCGGTATCGCCCTTGCGCTTCGGCCCTCGGCCGGCGAGCTCCTGCGGGTGCTGCCGGCGGCCATCCCCGCCGCGGCGGTCGGCCTGCTCGCCCAGGACCTCATCGAGCGCCGGCTGGGGGGCCCGAGGACGACCGCCGTCCTGATGGCGACCGCCGGCGTGCTGCTCGCGGCAGCGGACCGGAGGCCGGCCACCCGCGCCGTCGCGGCCGGCGACCTCACGGCGGCCGGAGCCTCGCAGGTCGTCGCGCTCGCCCCCGGGGTCTCCCGTGCCGGTGCCACGTTGACCGCCTTCCGGCTGCGAGGAGTTCGGCGCGAGGAGGCCCTGCGGACCTCGCTGGTGATGTCGCTCCCGGTCACGGTAGGGGCTGCCGCTCTCACCGCCGCGCGCTCCCGTCGTACCCCGGCCGCGCTGCCCGCCGTCGTCGCCGGCGTGGCGTCGTACGCCACCGCCCACCGGGTCGTGGGATCCTCCAGGCTCTACTCAGGAACCGCCCTCTACCGTCTCGGCCTCGCCCTCGCGGTCGTCGCGCGGCTGCGCAAGGAGACTCATTGAACCTCTTCCAGGCCGTCGTGCTCGGGGTCGTCGAAGGACTGACCGAGTTCCTACCGGTCTCCAGCACCGGTCATCTCCTCATCGCGGAGCACCTCATGGGCCTCCCCATGAAGACGCAGCAGCAGAAGGATTCGCTGATCGGTTTCACCGCCGTCATCCAGACCGGCGCGATCCTCGCCGCCGTACTGTTCTTCCTCCGCGAGATCGTCACCGTCGTCGGAGACTTCGCCGGCGGCCTGTTCTCACCCGCCAAGCGCGCGACCCGGGGCTTCCGCTACGCCCTGGCCATCGGCGTCGGCTGCCTGCCGATCATCGTCGTCGGGTTCGCGGCAAAGGACGCGATCAAGAGCATCGACGAGCACCTGGTGGCCGTCGCCCTCGGCCTCATCGTGTTCTCCGCGGTCTTCGTCCTGGCGGAGCGGCGGGCGACGCAGGACCGCGGCAAGGACTCGTTCCGTCCGGCGGACGGCCTGCTGATCGGGCTGGCCCAGTGCATCGCCCTGGTCCCAGGCGTGTCCCGGTCCGGCGCGAGCATCTCCGCGGGTCTGCTGCGCGGCGTCGACCGCGTGTCGGCGACCCGCTTCTCCTTCCTGATCGGGATCCCCGCGCTGCTCGGCGCCGGTGCCCTCGGTCTCAAGGACGCGACCAACAACACGACCGGTACGACGGCTACGGCGGTCGCGACCGTCGTGTCGTTCGTCGTCGGCTACGCCTCGATCGCCTTCCTGCTGCGTTTCGTGTCCACGCACAAGATCACCGCGTTCGTGCCCTACCGGCTGCTTGTGGGCGCCGGCGTCCTCGTCGGAGTGGCGGTGTCGTGACCGCCGACCTGACCTGCCTCGCCGTCGACGGCACGAAGTGCCGCGCGCACACCCGCGCCTACCGGGACGGCGAGCTGGTCGCGGAGGGGTTCGGCGTCGCGCTGGTGAGCGACCACCTCGACGACGGCTGCGTGGTCTGGCTCGACCTCGAGAAGCCGACGATCGAAGACCTGCAGGTGATCATCGAGGAGCTGTCGCTGCACCCCCTCGCGGTCGAGGATGCCGTCGCCGAGCACCAGCGGCCCAAGCTCGACTCCTACGAGAACCACCTGTTCCTGTCGGCCCTGGTCGCCCGGCTGGACGACGACGCAGTGCTCACGCTGCACGAGGTGGACGCGTTCATCACCGACCGCGCCCTCGTCACCGTCCGCAAGAGCGACAGCATCGGGGTCGAGCACCTCGTCGAGCGCTGGGACGCCGCACGCAAGCACGCCGGATCGGGCGTCGCCTTCCTGCTGCACGGCCTGCTCGACCTCATCGTCGACGGCCACTTCACGACCGTGCAGGACCTCGACGAACAGCTCGACAGCCTCGAGGAGGTGCTCTTCGACGAGCAGCCGCGATCCCGGGAGCTGCAGCGGCGGTCGTTCGAGGTCCGCAAGTCGCTCGTGATGCTGCGCCGCGCCGTCCTGCCGATGCGCGAGGTCGTGAACTCGCTGCTGCGTCGGGACCTCGGCGTCGTCGACGAGCAGATGCAGCCCTACTACCAGGACGTCTACGACCACGTGCTGCGTGCCTCGGAGTGGACGGAGTCGCTGCGCGACCTGGTGTCGACCATCCTCGAGACCAACCTGACCCTGCAGGGCAACCGCCTCAACGAGGTGATGCGCACCCTGACGTCCTGGGCGGCACTGCTCGCCGTGACCACAGCGGTGACCGGATTCTACGGCCAGAACGTGCCCTACCCCGGCTTTCAGAAGCAGTGGGGCTTCTACATGTCGCTGACGATCCTCGTCGGCGGCACCGGCGGGTTGTACCTCTTCCTCAAGAAGCGCGGCTGGATGTGAGACGCGGCGAGTCGCGGCTGCCCGCCGCAGCGGCCGTCGTGGTCGCCCTCGCCGCCGAGCTGCTGCTGGCCCCCTCCTTGCTGCCGGGACCGGCTTGGTTGTTGCCCGGGCTCGAGGCGCTCCTGCTGGTCGGCCTGGTTGCCGCCGACCCCAACCGGCTCACCGACGAGTCGCGCGACCTCCGCCTCCTCTCGCTCGCCCTCATCGCCGTCATCGCGGCCGGGAACACCTGGGCGCTGGCGCGGCTGATCGACCTGCTCGTCAACGGCGGGGGCAACGGCCGCACCGTCCTGTCGGCGGCCGCCGGTGTCTGGGTCTCCAACCTGGTGGTCTTCGCCCTCGCCTACTGGGAGACCGACCGAGGAGGGCCGCTGGGCCGGGCGGGTGCCCGCGCCGCCCCTCCGTACCCGGAGCTGTGGTTCCCGCAGGACGGCGACGCGAAGGACGCCTCGCCCGAAGGGTGGGAGCCGACGTTCGTGGACTACCTGTTCGTGTCGGTGACGGCCCAGACGGCGTTCAGCCCGACCGACACGATGCCGTTGACGCCGCGAGCCAAGCTGCTCATGGGCGGTCAGGGGCTCGTCTCCCTCGTGACCATCGGCCTCGTCGCCGCGAGGGCCGTCAACATCCTCGCCGCCTGACAGTGGATGTGGACATATGGGCTCGTGAGGGGGTCGCCCGCCAGCCCACCTGTTCACATCCACGCAGCGCGTAGGGTCGGCGCATGACGACGGTGGTCCTCGTGCGGCACGGCCTCACGCACCTGACGGGGCCGGTCCTGGCCGGATGGACCCCGGGGTTGCACCTGGACGAGCGCGGGCAGAAGCAGGCGGCCGCCGTCGCCGAGCGGCTGCGGCCGGTGGCGTTCGACGCCCTGGTGTCCAGCCCGCTGGACCGGTGCCTCGACACGATCGCGGCCATCGCCGAAGGTCGCGCCATGGCGGTCACCCAGGACGAGCGGATCGGCGAGTGCCACTACGGCGACTGGACGGGCAAGCCCCTGAAGGACCTCGCCAAGGATCCGCTGTGGAAGGTCGTCCAGCAGCACCCGAGCGCGGCGGTGTTCCCGGGCCCCGAGGGCGAGCCGCTGCGGGAGACGCAGAACCGCGCCGTCGCCGCGATCCGCGACTGGAACGAGAAGCTCGGGCCGGACGCGACCTGGCTCGCCTGCAGCCACGGCGACGTCATCAAGGCCATCGTCGCGGACGCGCTCGGGCTGCACCTGGACCAGTTCCAGCGCATCCTCGTTGACCCTTGCTCGGTGACGGTCATCCGCTATACCGAGACGCGGCCGTTCGTGGTGCGGGTCAACGACACCGGCGGGGGAGTGGCCGACCTGCTGCCGCCGCCCAAGAAGTCTCGCCGCAAGCGCTCCAGCGACGCCCCGGTCGGCGGCGGAGCGGGCACATAGGGTTGTAGCCGTGCCCCGTCAGGTCCATGTCTTCGACCCGCCCGAGCGCTTCGTCGCCGGGACGGTCGGCCAGCCCGGGGACCGTACCTTCTACCTGCAGGCCAGCGCCCAGGGCCGCACCGTGAGCGTCGCCCTGGAGAAGCTGCAGGTGCAGGTGCTGGCCGAGCGGCTCGAGGAGCTGCTCGAGACGGTCCGCCGGCAGACCGACGCCGACGTGCCGACGGTCGCGCCCCGGGAGCTGGAGGACACCGCGCCGCTCGACGCGCCCGTCGAGGAGGAGTTTCGCGTCGGCACGATGGGGCTGGCGTGGGAGACCGACGGCGAGCGGCTCGTCGTCGAGGCGCTCGCGCAGGCCGAGGACGAGACCCAGGCCGTGATCGAGCCGCTCAGCGAAGGCGACGAAGGACCCGACGCGCTGCGCGTCCGGATCACCGCCGAGATGGCCCGCGCGTTCGTCGCCCGCGCTCTCCGCGTCGTGGCCGCCGGCCGGCCGCCGTGCCCGCTGTGCAGCCTCCCGCTCGACCCCGAGGGCCACATCTGCCCGCGGCAGAACGGGCACCGCCGCTGAGCCCGGACGAGCGCCGGCTGCTCACGGACGGCGTGCTGGAGGTCGAGGGCCGGCTCATCGACGCCAGCAACGCGACGCTGTACTGCACGACGACCCTCGACGGCGTCAGCGCGGTCTGCGTCTACAAGCCGGTACGAGGCGAGCGGCCGCTGTGGGACTTCCCGGACGGGACCCTGGCCGGCCGCGAAGTCGCCGCCTACCTCGTCAGCGAGGCCACCGGCTGGGACCTCGTCCCTCCGACGGTGCTGCGCGACGGCCCCTTCGGCACCGGCATGTGCCAGTTGTGGGTGGACGTCGACGAGACCGTCGACCTGCAGGAGCTGGCCCACAGCGACCATCCCGACGTGCAGCGGCTCTGCGTCCTGGACGCGGTCATCAACAACGCCGACCGCAAGGGCGGGCACCTGCTGCCCACCTCGGATGGCCGGGTCTACGGCGTCGACCACGGTGTCTGCTTCAGCGCCGATGACAAGCTCCGCACGCTGCTGTGGCAGTGGCGCGGCGAGCCCCTCACCGCTGCGGCAGTGGCGGTCCTCGAAAGGCTGCAGACCGACCTGTACGGCGGGCTGGGTGAGCGGCTCAACGAGCACCTCACCCGGCGCGAGGTGCGACGCACCGTGCAGCGGGTCGAGCGGCTGCTCATGACGGGGCTGCACCCGATGCCGAGTGAGGACTGGCCCGCCATCCCCTGGCCGCCGTTCTAGAGGCTGATGCAACCCTCGCCGCGACCGACCCGGGACAGCCCGGCGAGGTCACCTGCCTGCAGGTCGCGCAGGCCGGGCTGGATGACCGGATACATCAGCTGCCTCGCCGAAGAGGCGTGCCCGAGGCCCATCGCGTGCGACAGCTCGTGCAGGATCACGGTGTACCAGGACACCGCACCGGACAGCGGGAGGCGGGGCGTCTGGTTGAGGGCGACGACCGCGCCGCGGATGGCCGCCGTCGTGGTGCCGGCGCGCGTCACCCCGAACCACGCGGTACGCGTGACGCCCAGGACGCCTGGCGACTGGCCTCGCAGCAGGTCGCTGTGCGCCGCGGTGGTCCAGCCGATCAGGACGGGCGGGCGGGTCGCAGTGGTCTTCGGCAGCCAGCCGCTGGTCGGGACGGTGCTGACCGCACCGTCGTAGACCCAGGTGGTGCCTGTCGCCCTGGAGATCCGGGCGATCGCCTTCACGACCTGGGTGAACCCTCCGACGATCTGGCCGGTCGTGCGGTACTGCCAGTGGATCGCGGTGCACGGGTCCCAGCGCACGGGACGACCCTGCAGCAACGTCTCGAAGGTGTACGACGAGCCGGTGGCCGAGCTCGTCGCCCCGGCTGTCAGCGCGTCCCGGTCGGAGAGGTGCCGCTGCGCGGAGGGCGTCGTCGAGCCTGACGAGAGCAGCGCGAGAGCTGCCAGCACCAGAGCGATCCGCCGCACCATGCCTGCTGTATCGGGTCAAAACGGTCCTCGACAGTTCACCCGATCGGGTCGCAAGGTCCCCGGACTACGCTGCCCGCCATGCAGTCCTGGCCCGCGGCGAACGTCCCTCGGCTGCCCGGCACCGCCTCGTCCCTGCGGGTGCACGACACCTCGTCGGGAGGTCTCGTCGACGTGACGCCGACCGACGGCGTGGCGCGCCTCTACGTCTGCGGCATCACGCCGTACGACACGACTCATCTGGGTCACGCCGCCACCTACCTGTCCTTCGACACGCTCGTCCGGGTCTGGCGTGACCAGGGGCACGAGGTGCGCTACGTCCAGAACGTCACCGACATCGACGATCCGTTGCTGGAGCGCGCCGCCCGGGACGGCGTGCGCTGGGAGGACGTCGCGCTGCGCGAGACGGAGCTGTTCCGCGGCGACATGACGGCGCTGCGGGTGCTGCCGCCGACCTGGTATGTCGGCGCCGTCGAGGCGATGGACGAGATCGCCGCCCTGGTCCTGAAGCTGCAGGAACTCGGCGCGGCCTACAACCTCGACGGCGACGTCTACTTCTCCGTGGCCTCGGCAGCGCACTTCGGGTCGGTCGCCGGCCTGGACGTACCCACGATGCTGCGGCTGTCGGCGGAGCGCGGGGGAGACCCCGACCGGCCCGGCAAGAAGGACCCGCTCGACTGCCTGCTCTGGATGGCTCAGCGACCGGGGGAGCCGAGCTGGGACTCGCCGCTCGGGCCGGGCCGGCCGGGGTGGCACGTCGAGTGCTGCGCGATGGCGCTGAACCGGCTCGGCCCGCAGCTCGACGTCCAAGGTGGCGGCGTCGATCTGGCCTTTCCGCACCACGAGCTCTCCGCCGCCGAGGCCGAGGTCGCCAGCGGGCGCGCGCCCTTCGCGCGGGCCTACGTGCACGCCGGGATGATCGGGCTCGACGGCGAGAAGATGAGCAAGTCGCTCGGCAACCTCGTCTTCGTCTCGAAGCTGCTGGCCGGCGGCACCGACCCTGGCGCGCTGCGGCTGGCTCTGCTCAGCCGGCACTACCGCACCGACCGGGAGTGGACACCGGAGCAGCTCGTCGAGGGCGAGGCGCGGCTGCTCCGCTGGCGCGCCGGCGCGACCCGCGACACGGGCCCGGACGGCAGCGCGCTGCTGTCCGCCGTACGCCGCGCTCTCGGTCAGGACCTGGACACGCCCGCCGCCCTCGCACTCGTGGACGAGTGGTCGGCGCACGACGGTGACGACCCC
>JAWWOJ010000452.1:0-12553 GCA_033851885.1 Frankiales bacterium
GGGGGGGGGGGGGGGCGGGGGGGGGGCCCGGATCTCGGGGTTGTCGGGCCGGTTGGCCACCGACTACGCGGTGTTCGCCGGCGGCGCGGGCCCGGCGTTGGACGGGTTGGCCGGCACCGATGACCGGTTGAGCAGCCTGCTGGGTGAGGCGGCCGGGATCGGATCCGCCCGGTCGGGCAGCGTCGGGGGCGGGTGTCACCGCCGCGGCGGCCGACACCGCGGCGGCGCACGGACCGCACCCACACGACCACGAACGCGATCACGAAGGTGAAGAGACCGACGAAGCCGGTGGCGAGTAGCAGGTCGAGGAAGCCGTTGTGCGAATGGGGTGTAGGCGTCCCGGCCAGCCGCCAGACCTCGCCGGAAGGCCCGATCGGGCCACGCCAGAATCCGTCGAAGCCGTACCCTAGCCACGGATGTCGCTCGATCGCGCGCCACACCGCTCCCCAGATCCCGGCCCGCCCCGTGAGCGAGTAGTCCGACCCGACGAGCGCGAGCAGGACCGAGACGTTGATCACGCAGGCGGCGGCGACGAGCGCGAGTCCGGAGACGACGACCCCCTTCACGGGGCGCAAGCGCGGCTCGTCGAGCGAGCGAAGCCATACGAGGCAGAGCACCCCGATCATCATCCCGCTCACCCCGAGAGCCGTCCGGGAGCCGCTCTCGAGCCCGACGACGACGAAGGCGGCGATCGTGCCGACGCCGAGCACGCGGTTCACCTCGCGCGTCAGCGTCCGCACCGTCCAGACCGTGAGCCCGATCGTCATTATCCGGCCGAGCTCGTTCTTCGTCGTGAAGATCCCGCGCCATAGGCCGTGGCTCTCGGGATCGTGGCCGTAGCTGGGCCAGAGCACGACGAAGGCGACGCTCAACACGAGAACCGCGGCAGTCGTCCAGCTCGCGAGCGCGACGAGGCGGGTGATGCCGAAGCGGATGCCGACGTAGAGCCCGAGCACCGTTGAGAGAGCGAGCTCGAGGGAGTACTTCAGCGTCGTCCCCGGGATGGGCGACCAGATCGTCGACGCAATCGCGAGGTAGACGGTCACCGCGAGGGCCGGGTTGCGGGCCAGCGCGGGGAGGATGCGGCCGGAGCACCGTGAGGCCGCGCCGATCAGCAGGACGAGGAGGACGAGGAGGACGAGCCAGGCGTAGCGGCTGAGCCTGTCGTCGGGTGCTCCCGCGGTCGAACCGGCGGGGTCCCCACCGCTGAGCAGCGGCAGCAGGGCGCTGCCGGAAAGGAACATCGCGGTGCACACGAACGCGAACTCCCACCACGCGGGTGTGTGGCTCCGGGATACCGCCTCGGCCTCGTGGTCGACGACCGCTGAGTCGGCGCCGGTCGTGGTCACGAGACGGTGGGGGATGTCGAGGCTGAGGGAGATGTCGCGGTCCGCGACGTCAGACCGACCGCGAGCCAGAGCGCGGCGGCGAGGAAGCCGAGCGTCGCGAGCGTCGCCCAGGCCGCTCCTTCCCATGAGTGTTCGGGGATCAGCAGAATGTTGAGTCCGACGTTGAGCGCTGCGGCGACGACCTGGATGATCGTCCGAAGGCCCTGCGCGTCCGCGCCGGTGAGGGCGTCGGCGGGCAGGTAGTACAGGACGCTGAGGAGCGGAACCGGCGCCAGCCAGCGGAGGGCGCCGACCGACTGGGCGAAGTCGGCGCCCAGGATGTGCGGCGCGAGCGGTGCCAAGACGAAGATGCCGATGCCGGCGAGGAGGCCGTAGCCGGTCGCCGCCGGCAGCAGTCGACGTGCGTAGGCCGCCGAGGCGTGGATGCCGGCGGTTCCCGCGCGGAAGAAGCGCGGGTAGGCCGCGGACAGCATCGCCATGATCGGCATGAAGGCCATCCCGACGGCGCGGTCAGCGGCGGCGTAGATGCCGGCCGCGTCGAACGTGCTCAGCCGGCCGAGCATCGTCTTGTCGATGTCACCGTAGATCGATCCGGCGCTCAGGCCCACGGCGAAGTAGCCGCCCAGTTTCACGCGCTTGCGCAACGCGTGGAGATCGAGGTGCGGCCGACCGAGCTCGTGGCACGTGTACCACGTCGCGATCGTCGCTCCCGTTACGGTCCCGAGGAAGTAGAGGGCGGTCCACGTCACGAGATCGTGCGAATCCCAGAAGACGGCGAAGACGACGATGGCAGCGAGGCGGATGATCGGCGCGACGAGGCTGACGGCGGTCATCGAGCCGAATCGCTCGAAACCCTGGAACGCGGGTGCCGAAATCCCGGTGACCCGGCCGAAGCCGAGGTCCGCGAGCGCGAGCAGCAGAATCGCGGCGAGCGGGATCTTCGGGAGGAAGAGGGCAGCGAGTAGGAGCGTGAGTGGAACGAGCACGACCGCGGTGGCGCCGATCGACACGAGCGCGTTGCCGAAGGAGACGGAGAACGACCTCGGGTCGCGCACGACGTCCATCACGATCAGGTTTCCCGATCCCCAGGCGGAGAACGGGACGAAGATGGCGACCAGGGCCAGCGACGCCGCCAGCTGTCCGAATGTGTTGACGCCGAGCGCGCGCGCGGCCACGACGAAGTAGCCGACCTGGCAGAGGAGGCCGCCGCTCTGGGCGAAGAACATCCAGGCCGTGCCGTGCACGAGACCGCTGCGCCGAAACAGGCGGGTCACGCCCTCAGGTGGGTGGAAACGTCGGCGGCGGCGTATGCGAGTGGGTGGGTGATCTCAGGCTCCATGCCCGATCGGCAGGGCGTGTCCTCTGGCCTTCTCGGGATACTCGGCGCCTGCGCGGCGTCGAGACTCGCGCTCAGGAGCGCCTCAGGGAGCGCGTGGTCTTGCACCGCTTTGACCTGGTCTTGCACCGCTTTGACCTGCTTGCGGGCGTCCAGTTTCTTCTTCTCCACGCCGGTGGGCGCAGTCAGATCGGTGCGTGGGCTGGTATCTGACGCGTCCGCGACGGGCTGCACCGATTGCCTCACTGCGCTATCGCCCGGGAGCGACCAGTCACGTCGGTGTCGACCGGACCCGCCGACACGTTGACGCGGGCGTCCGCATCAACCGACAGCGGCGCCAATTCGCCTGCCGCTGCGGTGTTCACCGGCTCCTGGTTGGTCGTGGCAGGCACCAAAGTGCTAGTCGGCATCTGGGACAGGATGCCCGCGACCAGCGCATGCGCTACGTCGCCCGGAACTTGGACGGCTTCCTCCAACGTCAGGTAGACGCACGACGTGTGATCGTCGACGTTCCCGGCCGGGAGCGCGCACGAGATCCGGTCGAAGACGACGTCGTGCCCGCCCGAGACCGAGCTGCCGCCGCTCGTCTCGAGGCCGGCGATCCTGTAGCCCGCGCCGCCCGAGACCGTGAAGCCGTCGATCGTGACCTTCTCGCCCGAGGCGCCGACGATCGACACCGGCGCGGAGAACTGTCTCGTCAGCGTCAGCCGCGGGTAGTGACCCGCGTGGACGAGAACGGTGTCGCCCGGCGCGGATGCATCGACCGCCGCAACGATGGACTCTCCAGACCGGACGTTCCTGACCTCGCCCATAACCCTGGCCGGACGGGACGGCTGCGAGGCGGGACTCGCAGGGGGCCGGCCGGCTGTGGCGTCGGCTGAAAGCACGACCCAGGCGCGCCCGATCCCCAACAGACCTAAGGCGACCCGGCAGCTTGTGCGGAAACGCGCGATCAATCGACTCCTTGACGGCAATTGCCGGCGACGCACGTCGACAGGACTGCCGACACCGAGGCGCTGGCGTCCGTTCGACGGTACTCCGAGGGTGCGGGGCCGGACAACTCGGCCCGCGGGCGCGTGTCAGGGTCCTGCCGGGGCGTCGGTCTCAGGCTTTCGCACCACCCAGGCGACGTCCGTGAGCGCCGCGTCGGCCCCCGCGAGTCTCCAGGCTGTCGAGACGAGCGACCAACCGACCTTCAACGGGATGCTTCCGGCCACGATCGGGCCGATCATCCCGCCTGCGTAATGGACCTATGCCCCGACGACGAGCCCCATGGCGGCGAACGTCCGCCGCAGCCGCTGCGGCAGGAGATCGAGACGAAGGAACGTACGAAACGGTGCATGGCCCTCGCGCCCGGCGTCGGGATTCCCGAGCACGGTCCGGTAGACCCAGACGTGGAACGGGTAGGGCGTAAACTTCGTTGCGAGCCCTTCGGATTGGCTACGTTCGGAACGCTGAGGATCATCGCCCCTCCGGGGCGGAGGGCCGACCGAAGGTTCACCAGCGCTGCGAGGGGGTGGGACAGATGCTCGAGCACATTCCAGCAGACGATCACGTCGTAATGTGCCGAGGGCAGCTCGCACGTCTGCAGGTCCCCTACGATCCGGATGTCGAGCCGGTCGTTCTCCTCGAGGCCCTGCTCGGAGATGTCGATCCCCGTCAGCTCCGCCGAAGCGGGAAGCGAGAAAGGGAGATCGCGGCCGGCCCCGGCATCGAGGACGTGCTGGACCGGTCGCTCATCCGACAGCCTCGCGACGTAGTCGGCGGTCCTCGCGGTCACCTGGTCGGCGTCGCCCGACGTCGAATATGAAGGCTCGCGCCCTTCCACTGTCCCATTCTAGTGAGCCGCCTCGGCGCGGCCGCTCCCGCGTCGTGTGCGCTCGATGAACGACGTTGTCGACGAGCCGCTCGTAAGCATCGTGGTCGACAACTACGACTACGCCCAGTTCCTGGGCGAAGCGGTCCGCAGCGCACTCGACCAGTCGTACGGCCGAACTGAGGTCATTGTCGTCGACGACGGGTCGCGGGACGGATCCCGGAAGGTCATCCGTTCGTTCGGCGACCGCATCGCGCCGATCCTGAAGGAGAACGGCGGCCAGGGGTCGGCGTTCAACGCCGGCTTCGCCGCGTCCAGCGGTGATCTGGTGCTGTTCCTCGACAGCGACGACTTCCTCTACGCGGGTGCGATCGAGGCGGCGGTCGCCGCTTTCCGGGAAGGCGTGGCGAAGGTGCACTTTCGCCTGACCGTGGTCGACGGGCACGGCCGGCCTCTGGGCGAGTATCCGCCGCCTGGTACGCCGCTCGATCGCGGAGACGTCCGCCCACTCCTTCTCGAGCGCGCGCACTACTCGACGGCGGTCACGTCGGGGAACGTCTTCAGTCGGTGGGCGCTCGAGGCCGTCATGCCCGTACCCGAAGCGCCGTTTAGGTACTGCGCCGACGGCTATCTCAACACTCTCGTCCCTTTCGAGGGGGAGGTGGCCGCGATCGACACACCTCTCGCCGCTTACCGGGTGCACGACCGCAACTTCTCGACCGCGAGCCGGGGCGTGGACGCCCAGAAGTTCCGGTCGATGGTCTCGCACCATCTCGATCTCGTCGGCTTGATCGACGGCGCCGCCCAGCGGAACGGTCTGCGGACGGGGAGCAATCCCCTCAGCAGATACGCTGGGCACCTCGAATCTCGTCTGGTGTCGGCCAAGCTCGAGCCCTCGCTCCATCCGATCCCCGGAGAGCGACCCCTTCGCGTTGCCGGACAGGGAATCGTCGCGACCTGGCGCACTGCGGAGATGCCGCCCGTCCGGCGCGTCTTCGACACCGTATGGTTCGCTGCCGTAGCGGTGACTCCGTCGCCGGTGGCGCGAAAAATCGTATCGTGGAAGTACGCGCGTGGAGCGAGGCCGAGGGTCGTTCAGCTCATGGCACGGGGCGTGCGGCGGTTGACCGGATGAGGGCACTTGATAATCGACACGGGTGACAAGACAGATCGAGGCACGCTGGTCGCGTCGGTTGCGATCTGCATCCCGACGTATCGCCGGCCGGAGTCGCTGCGACGCCTGCTCGACGGCATCCTCGCGACGACCCAGGCCGACGACTGTCGGTGCACGATCATCGTCGTCGACAACGATTGAGAAGAGAGCGCTCGGGCGGTGGTCGACGAGTACCGCCAGACGATGCCGCTCCTCCTCTACGGAGTCGAAGAGGAACTTGGTGTGTCGGCCGCCAGGAACCTGCTCGTGCGCATGGCTCTCGACGCACGGGTGGAGTACGTGATCTTCGTCGACGACGACGAATGGGTCGATCGTCACTGGCTCGAGAGCTTCGTCGGGACGGCTCGTGAGTTCAACGCGAAGATGCTGCTCGGACCAGTGGTGCCGGCGTACAACCCGGACGTTCCGGCATGGGCCCAGGGAGAGGGATTCTTCGAGCGTGCGCGCCACACGACGGGCGAGGCCCTCAGCATTGCGCGAACGGGAGACTCCATGATCGCCACGGCTCTGTTCGACCGGGCGGCGGATAACTTCCCACGTACCTTGCGCTCGGGCGAGGATACGTATTTCTTCGTACGGGCGAGGGAAGGCGGCGGCGTCATCATCTGGTGCGACGAGGCTGTCGTGTTCGAGGAGATCCCCGCGGATCGCGCGAACGCGCGCTGGCTGGTCCGCCGGGCGTTCGACGGCGGCCTCACGTACTCGCGCACGCTGGCCCTGCTGGGCCGGAGCTGGTGACGCGCATGGGTCGGGCGATCCGATGCGTCGGCCACATCGGCGCCGGGGCGGCGATGCTCGTCCTGTCCGTCGTTGCAGGCCGGGCCGCTGTCGTGAAAGCGCTGCGGATGATCGCCGGCGGGATCGGCGGAATCGCCTGTCTCGGGTTCGATTGAATCTGGTCGCTGGGCTGAGCGAGGGGGCGATCTCTTGCGAGGTCGCCCCCTCTAGTGATGCTTAGCCGAGGCGTGCTCCGAGTACGGGTGTTGATCGTGTTGCGCCGTCGAGGTCGATGGTGGGGGTGCCCGTCCGGGTGGAGCCTTCGCCCTTGACGGGGCTCGAGGCGGTCGGTCGGTAGTCGGGCGCGAGGGCGGGGTCGCCGTGGTAGGCGCTTTGGCCGTCGATTGCGGCGCCACCGCAGGGGGCGTTGTTGATCAGCCAGTTGTTGGCCTCGTAGGTGGTTTGGCCGATCCCGTATACGCAGGTCGTGATGTTGTTCCAGACCTCGACCGCTGACGAGCCGCCGTTGACGGTGATGCCGATGCCGTCGCCGGCGTCGAGGAGCGTGTTGTTGACGACCTTGACGCCGACGGCGCCGACCATGTCGATCGGGCGGCCGTTGTAGTGCTCGATCAGGTTGTTCGAGATGACGACGTTTTGGACTGCGCCGCCGTCGCCCGAGATCATGATGCCCTGGCCGAGGTAGGAGCCGGTCGTGCCGGTGTAGTGGCCGGTGCCGCTTGTCCACCAGACGTGGTTTCGGGTGAAGGTCGCGTTGGTGGTGTTCTGCGGCTGCCATCCGTCGTGGTGCTCGGATGCGCTGCCGAGGCTGGCGTTGTGCGAGGGGTCGTGGAGATTGTTGTGCTCGATCAGGAGTCCGTCGACGCCGTTGGTGTGGATCAGGTCGCCGCCGGACAGGGACACGTCGGAGTCCACGAGCCTGATGTTCTTGGCCCATTGGCCGCTTGACCCGTAGATGTCCCAACCGATGAAGCCGCCGGTGATGGTGGCGTTCTGCCAGGTGATGTTCGACGACGGCCCGAGGATCTCGACGGCGCGCTTGCTGATGTCCGTGTATTCGACCGGGGTGGAGACGCGACAGCCGTCGAACGTGTAGCCGGACATGCCGTTGCTGTCGACACCGGCGATCACGGCGCCGCTTTGGCACTTCACCGTGACCCGCCCGCTGCTGAAGCTCTTGCGCAGCACGAGCTTGGGATACGAACCGGTGGTGAAGGTGACCGTGTCACCCGCGTTGGCCTGGTCGATCGTCGCCAGCGCGGTGCTCGGAGTCGCCTGGAGACCCGTACCGGGCGTCGGAGCCGGCGTCGGAGCCGGTGTCGGAGCCGGCGTGTCGGTGATCAGTAGAACCCCCCCGGGTGCGGGTCCGGGCGCGCAGGCGGCAACGACAGCTGCGAGCGCAACCAGCGCGCAACCCGTGGTCTTCCGGATCATCGTTCCTCCTGGGCGGCGACGTGAAGGTGCTGGTCAGCCGCTCACCCCGCGCACCTTCCCGTCGTCCACGGCCCGACCTTACCCCCGGGGTCGCCGGTCCCGCACCCGGTACCTGAGCGCGCCGCGCAGTCGCCCGGCGTACTGGGCGCCGACCGAGATCCACTGGCCGCGCCGGCGGCATGGGCCGAGCAGGTAGTGCAGCCTGGTCGCGAGCCATACCCCGCGGCCCATGGCGCGCCCGAGCGCGCCACCGCCGTCGTCGACCGCGTGGACCGCCTCCGCCTTGGCGGGCAGGTCCAGGTCGCGTACGAAGCCGAAGTCGCGTAGGAGCCGCTCGCTGTTGATGCCGACCGCAAAGGCCTGGCGGGCCGTCGGCCGCACACCGGTCCGGTAGCGGACGCGGACGACGGCGTCGGGGGCGAAGCCGAGCCGGTAGCCGGCCACCTGGGCCCGCCAGCACAGCTCCACGTCCTCCGCGCCGGCCTCGTAGTCACCCGACCAGCCGCCCAGGTCGCGCAGCACCTCGGCCCAGATCGCGAAATTTCCTGCGCCCGAATAGGGCAGCAGCCAGGACCTGAGCCCGTCCCTCGGGTACACCCCGTGCCAGGAGCGCGTGGCCTCGTCGTTGAGGGGCTCGGAGTCCAGCCACCCGCCGACCAGGTCGTAGTGGCGGGCCGCCGCGGCCAGGGCCTTGAGCCAGCCCGGGGCGACGACGTCGTCCGCATCGCAGTAGGCGAGCAGCTCGCCCCGGGCGGCCCGGGCCCCGGCGTTGCGGGGGGCGGCGTGCCCGCGCTGCCGGCCCTCGACGACCCGGCAGGCCGGCAGGCGCTGGGCGTAGCGGCGGGCGATGTCTGCGGTGGCGTCGCTCGAGCCGTTGTCGACGACCACGACCTCCCAGTCGCCCTCGTAGTCCTGCCCGGCCAGGGCGCCGAGCTGCTCGGCCAGGGTCGCGGCGGCGTTATAGGCCGGGATCACCACGCTGACCGACCGCGGCCACGGTCGGCCGGCGTGCCCCGGTGGTCTGGTCGCCTCACTCATGATCGCCTGGTCCCTTCGACGGGCAGGGTGCGCGGACGGGCGCGCTCGAGGACCAGCGTCGGGTCCGGCCGGCGGCCGGCCAGTTGCGTGGCCGCCATGGCCATGGCCAGGCCGGTGACGATGCCCTGCTCGTTGCCGGGGATCCAGGTCAGGTACCAGACCAGCTGCATGACCAGCAGAGCCGACATCATGCCGGCATCGAGTAGCCCGGTGGCGGGGGCCGGCGTCCGCCACAGCGCACGCACAACCCCCGCGGTTAGCACGAGCAGCGCGATCAGACCCGGGATACCGGCCCGCAGCATGGTCTCGATGTAGAAGTTGTGCGGGTTCGCGGTGACCTCCGTACCGGCGATCTCGCGGGCGAAGCTACTGCCGAACGGATTGCCGATGACCCACGACACCGGGTTGCCCAGCCAGGGGCCGAGCAGGTCCGACCAGCCCTCGACGCGCCAGGTGAAGTTGCCGGTGTCCTCCTGGGTCAGCGGTTGTGCGACGCCCTCCTGGAGCCCACCCAGGGCGACGAAGCCCACGACAGCCAGGGCGCCGCCCAGCCCCACCAGGCCCATCGCCGGGCGGCCCAGACGCCGGTCGCGCAGCAACAGCACGGCGATCCCGGCCACGACCGCCAGCCAGGCCGTGCGACGGTTGAGGGCGATCACCATCAGCAGCAGCAGCACGCTCAGCAGGCGCTGCCTGCGCGACTGCTGCCCACTGAGCCAGGCCGGGATGGTGAGCACGAAGGCCTGGGCCAGGAAGAACACATAGGGTCCGTCCAGGACACGGACGGCGGCGTCGGCGCCCCACTTCGAGGCCGGGACGCCCAGCTGCAGGCCGGCGAAATTCTGCACCCAGCGCAGGACGGCCAACAGCATCATGGGCACGGTCATGATCAGCCAGATGCGACCGATCCGGGCCGACAGCCCTGGGGACGGGGCGAAGGTCGAGAAGTACAGGGCGACCCCGATGAAGAACAGGTACTGACGGAAGTCGTTGACCGCGGTCTGCACCCCGAAGGCGGCCACCCCCAGCAGCAGCGAGACGCCGAGCAGCACGCCCAGCAGCAGCAGCCAGCGTTGGAAACGGTCGAAGCGCTTCAGACGCAGGACCCGGGCCAGCGCGGCGGCCATGATCGACGCGGCGACCAGGTCGGTGACGTACACGTGCGTCGTGCCGCCCAGCGGCAGCGCCGGCACCTTGTCCACGAACAGCGCCTGGACGACGATCGTGGCGAACACCATGGCGGCCGCGACGTCGGGCCGCTTGATGAGCACCTCGAGCAGGACCAGGCTGGCCGCCCCCGCGACCAGGAGCACGACGCCCAGCAGAGCCATCACAGTCACGGGTGCCCTCCCCCCTCTGCCGCCGCCGGTGCCTCCGGCCCGAGGACCAGCCGGGCCAGCCGCCGGCGCAGCCCGCCCTCGGCGCCCAGCAGGCCGGCCGCGTCGAGCCGGAGGCGCAGCTCGTGGCGGATGGCCGGCAGTGGGCAGAGCCTGATGCACAGGGCCAGCGCGAGCACCCCGACGCACATGTCGGCCGCCAGGACCAGGATCGCGGGGGCATGGCCGGTCAGCGGGGCCCGCACGGCCGCAACGGCCAGGCCGACCCCGACGCTGGCGAACGCGGCCGGCAGGTGGGCCCGCCACACCTGGCCGAATCTCAGCTTGAGGACCCGCCGGGTCAGGCGCAGGTAGCCCAGGTAGCGCAGCACCTCCGCGCCGGCCACGGCGGCGCCGATCACCCAGACCCCGTGCCCCATGAAGGGCACGGCCGCCAGGAGCAGCAGAGCCAGGGCGACCACATAGAACACCTGTACGGCCAGGGAGCGGTTCAGCTCGGCGCGCGCCTCGGCCAGCAGCTGCGACATCTGGGAGGCGACGTGGCAGCCGCCGGCGACCGCGAACCAGGGGATCAGCCCGGGCACCAGGGTCCACTGCGGGCCGAGCACGACCATGGCCAGCTCCTGGGCGGCGATGGCCATGCCGGCACATATCGGGAACAGCACGACGGTGGTGATCGACAGGACGCTGAGGAAAGCGCGGCGCAGGCGGGTGAGGTCCTGCTGAATTCGGCTCAGCGGGGAGAACAGCACGGTGCTCAGGGCCAGGGCCAGGTAGTTGCCCAACGGCTGGAAGACCAGGTAGTAGGCCCGGCTGTACTGGCCGACGACCTCGGCGCTGGCGACCCGGATGACCGTGACGGTGTCCAGGTTTGCGCCGACGTAGTCCATCAGGTAGGCGCCCGAGGGGCGGAACCCGTAGCCGCACACGGCCCGGTACGGCTCCCAGCACAGCACCGGCCGGACCGGGTGGCGCAGGAGCGCGTACTGCAGGATCGACTGCAGGGCGGTGGAGCTCACCGAGGCGGCCACCAGGCTCCACAGGCCCGCCCCGAGCAGGGCCAGGCCCACCCCGACGACGAGGTAACCGAAGACGTAGGTGACCACCGCGACCAGCGACAGGGCCCGGAAGCGCAGCTGGCGGCGGAGCAGGCCGTTGCTGGTCTGCGACCAGCCCATGAACACGAACGACACCGACAGGCCGCGCAGGATGGGCGGCAGCGCCGAGGTCCCGAAGAGAACGCCCAGGGCCGGGGCGGACACCCAGATGACCGCCATGCAGACCATGCCGATGGCGATGCCGGCGGTGGAGGACGCCCTGACGTCGTCGTCGGACAGGTCCGGCTTCTGGATCAGGGCCGAGGCCAGTCCCATGCGCGCGAAGTACTGGGCGAACAGCACGACCACGTTGGCCATGGCCAGCAGCCCGAAGGCGACCGGCGCCAGCAGCCGCGAGATGGTGGCGGTGTAGGCCAGATTGGCGACCACCAGCGAGGCCGTGGACAGGTACGTCCAGCCCAGTCCGGATGCGGTCTGGGCCGTCAGGTTGGTCCGCCGCCCGCTCGGACCGGCCGCCTCGCGGGGTTCTAGCTCGGCCATCTCATGCCGACCTGCCGCCGCTCGCGGATGGCGGCGCAACGGTGCCGGCCGGGGACGGCCGCGGCCGGGCAGCCGGAGCCGTGGCGTCGGTACTGGCGTCGTCCAGGAGGAACACGTCGAGGGGTGCTAGTCACCGACCCGTGCCTCTGAAGGCTTTTCCGTTCCCCGGCGGTGCAGGCCACGGGCGAGCGGGCCCCGGCCGGCGCCGCCGGTGCTACCGTAGGCACGCTGCGCGAATCCGCGGTTGAGCAGGTAGCCGATCACCGGGGTGTCGGTGAAGGCAAGCCGTTCGCGGGCGCGCCGCAGGTCGGCCACCGACGTACCGCGGTTGACCACCAGAAGAACGGCGTCGGCGTGATCGGCGATCGTTACGGCCTCCGACACATCGAGCAGCGCCGGGGTGTCGATCAAGACGAGGTCGGCCGGCTGACCTGAGAAGCTGATCAGCTTGCCGAAGGCCGTTGAGCGGAAGAACTCGGCCGGGTGATGCCCGTTCCGCTCCGGCCCCATCTGCAGCACCGTTCCGAGGGTTGGCGGCTCGGGCCGCGGGTGCGGCGTCGGCGGCGGCCACCGCCCGACGGTGACCGCGGGACACTCCTCGCCGTCATCACTCACCCCGATCACGTCGAAGTGCCTGCCGTCGCGGGACAGCTGCGACAGCTGTCGCGTGCGCTCGTCGGCGTCGACCAGAAGCACCTTGCGTCCTTCCCGCCTGGCCGCGAGCGCGAGGTTG
>JAWWOJ010000467.1:0-2618 GCA_033851885.1 Frankiales bacterium
CGCGTTCGTGGTCGGCGCGCTGGGGGCGGCCGCCTTCGTGGCGTCGCTGGCGTTGGAATGGCAGTCGGTCTCCTTACCGCGCGACCTCGGCGTCACCGAGCAGTCCCTCGTGCTCACCTATTCGTACAACGCGATCAGTCCGGCCTCGCTCGGACTTGTCTACGCCGTGGGCGTGGTCGCCCTCCTGATCCTGGTGGGCGCTGTGATCAACCGGGCCGAAATGGCGCTGCGGCTGCGGATGGCGGTGGCAGGCCTGACGGTGGGCCTGCTGGGCGTGGTGGTGGGCATTACGGTCGGCTTGCCCAACCAGATAACCAGCCAGTTTGGTCGTAGCGGGCAGAAGCCGCCCGATATCACCATCTCGTACCACCCCGGCCTGCTGTTTGCCTACGCCGCGGTGGTGCTACCGATCGTGGCGATCTGGCTGGCTTCCCGCCCGGCGGTGCGCGAGGAGCTGCGGCGGGACACGGCCGAGCGGACCGCCCAGCCCGCGGAGGACGACGAGAACGCACAGTTGCTTCGCGGGCCGGCCTGGCGCCCTAACACCCGGGAGCCGCTGGACCTGACGGTTACCCCCGAACGGTAACAAAGCCGGCTCCAAATCGAGGTGAGCCGGGGCCCGGCGGCGAGTACGCTCGTTGCTCGTGATTGACCTGCGAATGCTGCGAGACGACCCCGCCCCTGCCCGCGCCAGCCAGCGAGCCCGGGGTGAGTCGGAGTCCGCAGTGGACGACCTACTTCGGGCCGACGAGGAGCGCAGGTCGAGCCTGCAACGCTTCGAGGTGCTGCGGGCGGAGCAGAAGCAGCTGTCGAACCAGATCCGCACCGCGAAAGGTGAGGAGCGGGACGCGCTGCTCGCCCGTACGAAGGATCTCGCGGCCCAGGTGAAGGCGGCCGAAGCCGCCGCGAACGAGGCCGAACAGGCTCTGCGCCGGGCGCACCTCGCGGTCCCCAACGTGATCGAGGACGGCGCACCTCCCGGTGGTGAAGACGACTACGTGGTGCTCCGCGAGGTCGGGGAGAAGACGGAGATCGCCGAGCCGCGCGACCATCTGGAGCTTGGTGAACTGCTCGGCGCCATCGACGTCGAGCGCGGCGCGAAGGTGTCGGGCAGCCGGTTCTACTTCCTCACCGGCGTCGGCGCGCTGTTGCAGTTGGGTCTGCTGCAGCTCGCGATCCAGCAGGCGGTCGAGTACGGGCTCACCCCGATGATCACCCCGGTGCTGGTCAAGCCGGAGTCGATGGAGGGCACCGGCTTCCTGGGCGCGCACGCGAGCGAGGTCTACCGGCTCGAGGCCGACGACCTGTTCCTGGTGGGTACGTCGGAGGTGCCGCTCGCCGCGTACCACGGCAACGAGATCCTTGACCTGCCCCCGGGGCAACCACGCCGGTACGCCGGCTGGTCGTCGTGCTTCCGGCGCGAGGCCGGTTCTCATGGGCGCGACACCCGGGGCATCATCCGGGTGCACCAGTTCGACAAGGTCGAGATGTTCTCGTACTGCCGTCCGGAGCAGGCCCATGACGAGCACCTGCGGCTGCTCGCCTGGGAGGAAGAGATGCTGGCCAAGGTCGAGGTGCCCTACCGGGTGATCGATGTGGCGGCCGGCGACCTGGGCAGCTCGGCCGCACGTAAGTACGACTGCGAGGCGTGGATCCCATCGCAGGGCCGCTACCGTGAGGTGACCTCGACGTCGAACTGCACCACCTTCCAGGCCCGCCGCCTGGGTGTGCGCTATCGCGACGACGAGGGCAAGCCGCAGATCGCGGCGACCCTGAACGGAACGCTGGCGACCACCCGCTGGCTCGTGCCGATCTTGGAGAACCACCAGCAGCCGGACGGCTCGGTGCTCGTACCCAAGGCACTGCAACCGTTCGTTGGCGGTCGTGACGTGCTGAAGCCCGTCGGTCCCGGTGGCGACGTGCGGTAAAGCGTCGCTAGCCCATCGCTGGCCCGCCCGTCTGGTCCGTCGCCCGCTGAGCCACTCCAGGGGTGAATTTCGCTCGTCGTTCACACGCATGCGTGGTCGCGGTTGCCGTCCCGGCGTATCGTTGCTGGCCCGCGCCCGTGCGGGGCCGCAGCACAGGAGGCGGAATGAGCCTGTCAGGCCTGCCGAAGCTCGTCGCGACCGATCTCGATGGAACTCTCGTACGCAGCGACGAAACCGTATCCGACTACTCGATCACGGTGCTCCGCAAGGTGCGTGAGGCCGGCATTCCCGTGGTGGGAGTGACCGGGCGGGGGGCACGCCTGATCGAGTTATGTCGACGTGACCTGCCGGAGGCCGACTTCTTCGTCCTCGCCCAGGGCGGGTATGTGCTGGATCAGCGCGACCCGGATATGCCTCGCGTGCTGCGCCGGCAGCTGATCGCCGGGGCCGACCTGGCCAAGGCGTTGCTGCTGCTGGAGGCCGAGGTCGGTCCGCTGTCTGTGCTGGTGGAGGCGCTCGACGAGGCCCGCTCACCGCTGTGGGGAGACGCGCACGTGGTCTGGCCGTACCCGGAGTGGATTCCCTACGACCGGATAGAGGCACTCGCCAGCCCCGCGTACAAGGGATTCGCGCACGCCCCGGACTACACCGCCGACGAACTTCTCGCCGTCGCGCGCCGGGTGATCCCTG
>JAWWOJ010000106.1:0-6494 GCA_033851885.1 Frankiales bacterium
TTCCGGCTGGTGGTCAAGGAGGTCGCGCTCGAGCAGGGCGTCTACGCGACGTTCATGCCCAAGCCGTTCAGCGACGAGCCCGGGTCGGCGATGCACACCCACCTCTCGCTGTTCGAGGGCGACCGCAACGCGTTCTTCGACGCCGACGACGAGTTCCACCTCTCGACCACCGCGCGCGGCTTCATCGCGGGCATCCTGCGACACGCCGCCGAGTTCACCGCCGTCACGAACCAGTGGGTCAACTCCTACACGCGCCTGACCTGGGGTGGTGAGGCGCCGAACTACGTCTGCTGGGGCAGCAACAACCGCTCCGCGATGGTCCGGGTGCCGATGTACAAGCCCACCAAGGGCAACAGCACCCGCATCGAGGTGCGCAGCCCGGACAGCGCCACCAACCCCTACCTCTGCTTCGCGCTCCTGCTGGCGGCCGGGCTGAAGGGCATCGAGGGGGAGTACCCGCTGCCCGCCGGGGCCGAGGACGACGTGTGGTCGCTGACCGACGCCGAGCGCCGGAAGATGGGGATCGTCCCGCTGCCCGGCTCGCTGGCGGACGCCATCTCCGTCATGGAGGGCAGCGAGCTCGTGGCCGAGACTCTCGGCGAGCACGTCTTCGACTTCTTCCTGCGCAACAAGCGGGACGAGTGGGCGGCGTACCGGCAGCAGGTGACCCCCTTCGAGCTCGACCGCTACCTCCCGGTGCTGTGACCGCGCTCGTCATCACGCACACCGAGTCCGAGGGCCCGGGTCTGATCGGCAGCTGGCTGCCCGAGGCAGGACTGGGACTCGAGGTGGTCGAGCCGTGGCGCGGCGACGAGCTGCCGGCCGCGCTCGACGGCTTCGAGGCACTGATCGTCATGGGCGGCCCGCAGCAGGCCTGGGACGACGGCAGCGCGCCCTGGCTGGCGGCGACCAAGGCGCTGATCCGCAAGGCCGTCGGTGCCGAGCTGCCCACGTTCGGCGTGTGCCTCGGCGCGCAGCTGCTCGCCGAGGCGACCGGGGGGCGGGTCGCGCCGTCGGCCAACGGCCCCGAGCTGGGCGCCCGGTTGGTCGGCAAGCGCGACCTTGCCGGCAACGACCCGCTGTTCTGGGACCTGCCGCTGTCGCCCGTCGTCGTGCAATGGCACTACGACGAGGTCACGGAGCTGCCGCCGGGCGCGACGCTGCTGATGTCCTCGCCGTCCTATCCGCACCAGGCCTTCAGGGTCGGCGCGAAGGCGTGGGGCATCCAGTTCCACGTCGAGACCGACCCGGGCATGCTGGCCCGCTGGGTCGACCAGGACCGGGACGCCCTCGCCGACCCGGCGGCGACCCTCGCGGGCATGGTCGAGGTGATGCCCGAGGTCGAGGAGGTCTGGGGCGAGGTCCTCCGGCGGTTCGCGGGACTCGCCCTCATGCTGTGAGCGAGCGGATCAGCGAGACCGGGCGGCTGATCCGGCTCGGGTTCGCCGACACGGCCGGTGCGGTTGAGTCGCTGACGGCGGCCCGGCTCTGGGTGGACGGGGCTCCGCGTGATCCGGCAGCGGGGGCGGTCGTCATCGCGCTGGGCGAGACCCCCGACCCTGATCTCGCTGCCGCGGCGCTGGCCCGTCTGGTGGCGGTGGTCCGGCACCCGCACGAGCTGCTCGAGGGGCTGCGGGAGCGGGAGGGCCTTCGACAGCGGCTGCTGAGCGTCCTCGGCACGAGCGCCGCCCTCGGCGACCACCTCGTCGGCCACCCGGCCGACTGGTACGTCCTCGCCGACGACGCGGTGACGACCGTACGACCCTCGCTGTTCGGCTTGCAGCGCCAGCTCCTCGACGCGGTCGGTGCGTCCCCGAAGGACCCGCTGCCGTGGGGGACCGGCGGCGCCGTCGCGACCGTCGCCGACCCGGTGTCGGCACTGCGTTCGGCGTACCGCCGTTGCCTGCTGGCCCTGGCCGCGAAGGACCTGTCCGGAACCATGGCGGTCGAGGACGTCGCGGCGGAGCTGGCCGACCTCGCCAGCGCCTGCCTGTCGGCGGGGCTGGCGGTCGCGCGGGTGTCGCTCCCGGCGGACGCGGCGCCGGTGCGGCTTGCCGTCATCGGCATGGGCAAGTGCGGAGGCAGGGAGCTCAACTACGTCAGCGACGTCGACGTGGTCTTCGTCGCCGAGCCGTATGAGGATGCCGACGAGCGGTCCGCGCTGCAGACGGCGACGCTGCTGGCCAGCCGGATGATGCAGGTCTGCGGCGCGGCCGCCTGGCCGGTGGACGCGGCGCTGCGGCCCGAGGGCAAGGCCGGTCCGCTGGTTCGGACCCTCGCCTCCCACGTCGCCTACTACCAGCGGTGGGCCGAGACCTGGGAGTTCCAGGCGCTGCTCAAGGCCCGGCCGGTCGCCGGTGACCTGGCGCTCGGCCAGCAGTACGTCGACCGCGTCGGGCCGATGATCTGGACGGTCGGCGAGCGCCCCGGGTTCGTCGAGGACGTGCAGGCGATGCGCCGCCGGGTCGAGGGGACACTGCGTGGCGACACCGCCGATCGCGAGGTCAAGCTCGGACCCGGTGGACTGCGCGACGTGGAGTTCTCCGTCCAGCTGCTGCAGCTCGTGCACGGCCGCGTCGACGACACGGTGCGGTCGGGCACGACCCTCACCGCGCTCGACCAGCTGGCCGCCGGGGGGTACGTCGGACGCGAGGACGCCCGGCACCTCGCCATGGCCTACCGGTGGCTCCGGGGTGTCGAGCACCGGCTGCAGCTGTACCGGCTGCGCCGCACCCATCTGCTGCCGCCGGACTCCGACGAGCCCGCGCTGCGCCGGCTGGCCCGGTCGATGGGCTACCGCGGCGACGTCCTGCCGGTCTTCCGGCGGGAGCGCTACGGCCACCAGCGGGAGGTGCGCCGGCTGCACGAGAAGCTGTTCTACCGGCCACTGCTTGCGGCCGTCGCGCGGCTGCCGGCTGCCGACGTGCGACTGAGCCCGGAGCAGGCCGGGGCCCGCCTGGAGGCGCTCGGGTTCGCCGACCCGCGGACCGCGCTGCGGCACCTCGAGGCGCTGACCGAGGGCGTGTCGCGACGGGCCGCGATCCAGCAGACCCTGCTCCCGGCGATGCTCGGGTGGTTCGCGGACGCCCCCGACCCCGACGCCGGCCTGCTGTCCTACCGGCAGGTCAGCGACGCGCTCGGGACGACCCCCTGGTACCTCCGCCTGCTGCGCGACGAGGGGGAGGCAGCCGAGCGGCTGGCCCGGCTGCTGGCCACCTCGCGGTATGCCGCGGACCTGTTCGTCCGGGCACCCGACGCGGTGCGGATGCTCGGCTCGGACGAGGAGCTGCAGCCGCGGTCGCGGGAGTCTCTCGACCAGGCCTTCCTCGCTGTCGCGCGGCGCCGCGACGACTGGGAGGCGACCGCGGTCGCGGTGCGCTCCCTGCGACGCTACGAGCTGCTCCGGATCGCCTGTGCCGACCTGCTGCGCCGCCCCTACGCCGTCGGCCTCGCGCTGTCGGACGTCAGCGGGGCGACGATCACCGCGGCCCTCGAGATCGCGATCCGGAAGGTCGAGGCGGAGCGTCGGGAGCCGCTGCCGATGCGGCTCGCGGTCATCGCGATGGGTCGCCTCGGGGGACGCGAGCAGGGGTACGGCTCGGATGCCGACGTCTTGTTCGTGCACGAGCCGGTCGGAGGCGCGTCGGAGTCGGCTGCGGCAGCGGCGGCGCACGACGTCGCCAACGAGCTGCGCCGGCTGCTGGCGCTGCCGGCCCCTGACCCGCCGCTGCTCGTCGACGCGGACCTGCGCCCGGAGGGACGACAGGGGCCGCTGACCCGCTCCCTCGACTCCTACCGCGCCTACTACGCCCGGTGGTCCCTTGTCTGGGAGGCGCAGGCGCTGCTGCGCGCCGCACCGCTCGCGGGTGACGCCGACCTGACCGCGCGCTTCCTCATGACGGTCGACGAGATCCGTTACCCAACAGGCGGTCTGACCGACGAGCAGCTCGCCGAGATCCGCCGCGTCAAGAGGCGCGTCGAGCGGGAGCGGCTGCCCAAGGGCGCCGATCCGTGGCTGGCGCTCAAGCTCGGGCGCGGCGGCCTCGCCGACGTCGAGTGGACGGTCCAGCTGCTCCAGTTGCAGCACGGGTCGGCCGTACCTGCTCTGCGCACGCCGATGACGGTGCCGGCACTGCGGGCCGCTGCTGACGCGGGGCTGCTCGACAAGGAGGACGCCCGCGTCCTGGAGGAGTCCTGGACGGTCACCTCGCGGGTCCGCGACATCCTCGTACTGGTGCGCGGCAAGCCGGTCGAGTCGCTGCCCGCGAGGGGGCGGGAGCTGCTCGGCGTGGCCAGGGCGCTTGGCTACCCTGCGGAGGCCCAGGGGCAGTTCCTGGACCACTACCGGCACCTCAGCCAGCAGGCCCGGGGCGTCGTGGAGAGGGCGTTCTACTCATGACGGTCCGCAACGTTCCGGTCGCCGAGACGCGCTTCCTGCTGCGCGAGCACGGCAGCGGCGACGGCACCCCGATCGTGCTGCTGCACGGCGTGCCCGAGACGTCGTCGGCCTGGAACCGCATCGCCCCGGACCTCGCCGACGGCCGGCGGGTCCTGTGCCCCGACCTGCCGGGGCTCGGTGGGTCTGCCTACAGCGGCCCCTACGACGTGCCCTCCGTGATGGCCCAGCTGATGGCCCTGCTCGACGTCGAGGTCCCGGGTCAGCGCATCGACCTCGTCGGGCACGACTGGGGTGGCTCCCTCGCACTCGCGATGGTGGGTGCCCACCCCGACCGCTTCCGGTCGCTCGTCGTCGCCAACGCGCCGTACCGCAAGGTGCCGGTGCTGCGGGCCGGCCACATCTCGTTCTTCGCGCTGCCCGCCGTCCCCGAGCTGCTGTTCCGGCTGGGCGGGCCGCGCGTGGTCGACCTGATGCTCAAGGCTGCCTGGAAGAGCGACCACCAGCTCGACGCCGAGGTGCGGGCGGAGTACACCGCCGCTTACACCGATCCCGGCCGGGTCAAGGCCATGCTGGGCTACTACCGCGCCGTGGCGCGTCCCAAGGCTGCCGCTCTCCTCACGCGCCGCAGTGCCGCCCCGCTGCCGAGGGTGCGGTCCGAGCGGATGCTCGTCCTCTGGGGGGCGGCCGACCCCGTCCTCCCGGTCTGGGTGGGGGAGTCCGTCCAGAAGGACCTCGGGTCCGACTGCCAGATGATCACCGTGCCCGGTGCCGGCCACTTCGTGGTCGAGGAGGCGCCGGAGGTGTGCCTCGCCGCACTGCAGGAACTCCTTGCTGAGCAGGGCTGAGAAGGTCGCCGGGGGACTCGCGCTCGTCCTGGCCCTGCTGCACCAGGCCTTCTTCGCCGACTCGGGCACCGACCTGGCCGCGCAACTCGCGCGGGCGTCGTTCGCCCGCGCCGCGCCGCTCACCCCCGTCGACCTCTCCTGGTACGGCGGCGTGCACCCCTTTGCCTACTCGCTGCTGTCGCCGTGGGTGATGGCCGTGCTCGGGGTCGGCGTGTCCGGCGTCCTGGCCGCCGTCGCCGCGGCCATCCTGTTCGCCCGGCTGCTGAGCGACCTCGAGCGTCCCGTGCTGTCCGGGTCCATCGGCGCGTTCTTCGCCGTCGCCGACGTCGCCAGTGGGCGCACCACCTTCGCGCTCGGTGCCGTCACCCTGCTCGCTGCCCTGCTCTGCCGCGAGCGGCGCGGCTGGGCGATCCTGTTCGCCGTCCTCACCGCGCTGCTGAGCCCGGTGGCCGCGGCCTTCCTGGGCTTCTGCGCCGGCGTGCTCGTGCTGCACCGGCGCCCCGGCGGCTGGACGCTCGGCCTCGCGACGGCTGTTCCGGTGATCGCGCTGGGTGTGCTGTTTCCGAGCGGCGGGGTCCAGCCGTTCGACCTGCCTGCGGCGGCGCCGGCCCTGGCGGTCGCGCTCGCCCTCGCCGTCCTGACGACCCAGCCGCTGGTCCGCACCGGCGCGCTGCTCTATGCCGTCGCCGTGCTCGTGTTCCTCGGCCATGCCGATCCCTTCGGCAGCAACGTGCTGCGGCTCGGCATCCTCACGTCGGCGTCGCTCGCCTTGGCGACCTCGCGCCGGAGCACCGTGCTGTGCGCGCTGGTCGCCGTCGGCAGCCTCGGCTGGCAGCTCGACCCGCTGCACGGGGATCTCGGTGCCCGGCCCGGCCCGGAGCTCGCGGCCCTCACCGCCGAGCTGGTCTCCCTCGACGCCAAGCGGGTCGAGGTCGTCGCCCCGGCGCAGCACCGCGAGTCGTGGGTCGTCGCGGGGCGGGTGCCGCTCGCGCGCGGCTGGGCACGGCAGATCGACTACCGCGACAACCGGCTCTTCTACAAGGGGACCCTGACAGGGGACGTGTACCTCCGGTGGCTGCACGGGCACGCGGTCGACCACCTCGCGGTGCCCACGCACACGACCGTCGACTTCGGCAGCACCCGCGAGCTCGCGCTGCTCCGCAAGCCGCTTGCCGGACTGACGCAGGTCTGGCAGGACCGCGACTGGAGGATCTTCGCCGTGGACGAGGCCACGCCGATCGCGGCGGCAC
>JAWWOJ010000491.1:0-3928 GCA_033851885.1 Frankiales bacterium
CGCCGCGGGTCGGGTGAGCACCGCCGTGCTCGAGCTCGAGACCCAGCACCTCCAGGACGAGGCGACTCTCGGCGGATACGTCGCGGAGGCGCGCGCCGCCGATCGCATCGATGCCGGGCGCGCAGCGCTGGCCGCCCTCGTGGGCCTCGACGATGCCTTCTACACCGACGGTGCCGGGACGGCGTTCGCGATCCTGCTCGACGCGTGGCCGCTGCCGGCGGGCTCGCGGATCGGCACGATCCCGGGGGAGTACGGCGGCAACGCGCGGATCCTCCGCGCCCGCGCGGCACTCCGGGGCTGGGAGCTGGTGACGCTCCCGACCGATGCCCTGGGCCGGATCCTCGACGTGCCAGGCGATCTCGAGCTCGTCACGTTTCCGCAGGTCCTCAGCCAGCGCGGCGTCGCCCAGCCCGTCGAGCTCGCCGTCGCTTCCGGCGTACCGCTGCTGCTCGACGTCGCCCAGTCAGCAGGCCAGACCGAGGTGCCGCGGGGGGCGGCGGCGTACGTCGGGACCAGCCGCAAGTGGTTGTGCGGGCCGCGGGGAGTGGGGTGGGGGTGCGTCGCACCGGAGTGGCGTGACCGCCTCGCGGAGCCGCCCACGCTCGGCCCGTCGCACCACCCCGGGCGGATCGCGATGTATGACACGCCGGAGCCGCACGTGGCTGGACGGGTCGGGCTCGCGCACGCGGTGCGCACCTGGTCGCCGGCCCTGCTGCCGGTGGTGCGGGCCGGCGCCGCCGCCGCGAGGGTGCTGCTGGAGGGATCCGGTGGCTGGCACGTGGTCGAGCCCGTCGAGGAGCCGACCGGCATCACGACGCTGTCCCATGCGACCGCTGACCCGTTCGCGACCAGGGCTGCTCTCGTCGACCGCGGCTTCGTGGTCAGTGCCGTCCCGACCTCGCGCGCGGACGACATGACGGCCCCGGTGCTGCGGGTGTCGACGGCGGCCTGGGTCACTCCCGGCGACCTCGAATCCCTGGCAGCCGCACTCGACTCGCTAGGGTCCTCCGCGTGAGCGACCTCAAGATGTCCCCTTTGCACGACCGGCACGTGGCGCTCGGGGCCAAGCTCGCCGACTTCGGCGGCTGGGAGATGCCGATCGAGTACCCCGGCGGCGGCGTCCTCAAGGAGCACGCGGCGGTGCGCGAGGACGTCGGGGTGTTCGACGTCAGCCACCTCGGCAAGGGCGTCGTCCGCGGGCCGGGTGCGCTCGACTTCGTCAACGCGCGCCTCAGCAACGACCTGCGACGCATCGGGCCGGGCCAGGCCCAGTACACCCTGTGCTGCGACGAGTCGGGCGGCGTCGTCGACGACCTCATCGCCTACGTCCGCAGCGAGGACGAGGTGTTCCTCATCCCCAATGCCGCCAACACCGCGACCGTCATGGCGAAGCTGGCCGCCGAGGCGCCGGCCGACCTCGAGGTCACCGACCAGCACACCCGCTACGGCGTGATCGCCGTCCAGGGTCCGCGGGCACCGGAGCTGGTGGGGAAGCTCGGGTTGCCGACCGGCCACGACTACATGAGCTACACCGTGTCCGGCGACATGATCGTCTGCCGCACCGGCTACACCGGTGAGCTCGGCTACGAGCTGCTGCCGCCGTGGGACGAGGCCGGCGCCCTCTGGGACCGGATCGTCGAGGCCGGCGCGCTCCCGTGCGGCCTCGGTGCCCGCGACACGCTGCGCACCGAGATGGGCTACCCCTTGCACGGCCAGGACCTGTCCCTCACGATCACCCCGGTGCAGGCGAGGGCGGGCTGGGCGGTCGGCTGGGACAAGCCGGCATTCTGGGGACGTGACGCGCTGCTCGCCGAGCGCGCCGAGGGCCCCCGCCGCGCGCTGTGGGGCCTTGAGTCGCAGGACCGCGGCATCCCGCGCGCACACATGGTTGTCAGCAGGGACGGACGCGACATCGGCGAGGTCACGAGCGGCACGTTCTCGCCGACCCGCCGGGTCGGGATCGGCCTGGCACTGCTGGAGAAGGGCACCGCTGAGGGGGACGAGGTGACCGTCGACGTCCGCGGTCGCACGAGCCTGATGAGGGTGGTGAAGCCGCCCTTCGTCCCCAGCCACGTCCGGTGAGCACGAAGGTCCTTCTCGTCGGGATGATGGGCAGCGGCAAGACCTCGGTCGGCATCGCGCTGTCGACGAAGCTGGGTTGGCCCTACCTCGACAACGACACCCTCCTCGAGCGCACGGCCGGGGCCACCGCCCGCGACCTGCTCGACAACCAGGGCGAGACCGCACTGCGGCAGGCGGAGTCGCAGGTGCTGACGCTGCTGCTCGGCATGCCCGGGCCGATGATCGGCAGCGTCGCCGGCGGCTGCGTACTCGATGAGCACGACCGGCTGCGCCTCATCCAGTCGACGGCTCGGGTCGTCTGGCTCCGCGCGAGCCCCCAGGGCCTGGTACGCCGGGTGAGCGGCACCGTCCGGCCGCTGCTCGGGGACGACCCCGCGGCGGCGCTGCGGAAGCTGGCCTCGGAGCGCAACGGCTTCTACGCCGAGGTTGCCGACCAGGTCATCGACGTCGACGTGATCCCGGTGGGAGCCGTCGCGAAGCAGATCATCGAGGAGCTCCCCGAGGGGTGATCCACGGAGAGTTGCGAGCGGATCGGGGCGCTTGATCGGCGGGCAAAGTCTCGGTGGATCACGGCCTGGGGTCAGCTGCCGGTGGCCAGCACCACGAGGGTCGCCGTGGTGGCGACCTCGCACAGGGCACCGAGCACGTCGCCGGTGACCCCGCCGACGCGACGCACCGCATGCCGGCCCACGACCCACGCCAGCCCGAGGCCGACGACGACGGCGAGCACGGTGCGGACCACCTGCCCCTGGTCGGCACCGATGCCGGCGTACCACCCGAACCCGGCCGCGACCGCCACCGTCCACGCCGCCGCAACGGTCCGGCGGGCCGTCCGGGCGACGAGGGCACCCAGGCCCTCCCCGGTCGCGGCCGGGGTCCTCGTGCAGGCCCACAGCACCGCGAGCCGGCCGGTGACGACCGCGAGCACGATCGCGGCCGAGCCGCGGCCGTGCACGGCGCAGGTCATCACCGCGGCCACCTGCACGAGCAGTGCGAGGGACACCGCGACCATGCCCATCGGCCCCAGGTCAGGTGCCTTCATGACCGCGCGGGTGCCCTCGGGGTCGCGGTAGGACGCCAGTCCGTCGACGAGGTCGGCCAGCCCGTCGAGGTGCAGCCCGCGGGTCAGCAGGGCGAGCGTCGCGACGGCCAGCGCGGCCGGCAGCAGGGGCAGGTCGACCAGGGCCTGGAACGCGGAGAGCACCCCCGCCGCCCCGAGGCCCAGCAGCAGTCCGATGAGGGGAGCCAGCTCCATCGCCCGGCCGGCGGTGCGCCGGTCGAGCCGCGCCGGTCCCCGGACCCGCGCGACGGTCAGCGTCGTGAGCGCGAGCCGCAGTGCGTCAGGCACCGAGCGCCTCCAGGCCCGCCCGCACGACGGCGACGGCGACGTCCGCTCCCGTGTTGCCGAGGCCGAGGTCGAGCAGCGGGGTCAAGCCTGACTGGGTCAGCGCCTGGGCCGCGTGCGGGTCGGCGGGGGCGCTGCCCGCGAGCAGCCACTGCTCGGCCGCTGGCCGCCGCGTGCACACCAGGACCACGGCGGTGGCTGTCGCCGTACCTCCGCCGAGCAGCACCGGCGTGCGGCGCTCGGTGAGCCGGTCGACCAGGCCGACCAGCCGCCCGAGCCCGCCGTCGAGGAGCTGTTGCGGATCACGGCTCGTGCGGAGCAGGGAACGCACCGCCACGACGTCGGCGGCCCAGTCCGGTGACTGCCTGTCGGTGACGTCCACGGGCTCGAGGTGGAGCGCGACAGCCAGGCAGGCGCGGACGGCCGTGGTCACCAGGTCGCTGTCGAGCACGACCAGCTCGCACCCGGCATCGACCAGCCGGTCGGCCTCCTCGCGACCCG
>JAWWOJ010000515.1:0-2542 GCA_033851885.1 Frankiales bacterium
CATCGCGATCCGCTGCGCCTCCTCGCGCACGTCCGGGACGACGCGCTTGCCGGCGTCGGTCGGGGTCGAGCAGCGAACGTCGGCGACCAGGTCGAGCAGCGGGGTGTCCGGCTCATGGCCGATCGCGCTGACCACGGGGGTGCGGCACGCGCTGACCGCGCGCAGCAGCGCCTCGTCGCTGAACGGCAGCAGGTCCTCGACCGACCCGCCGCCGCGCGCGATGACGATCACGTCGACCTTGCCGTCGAGCCGCTGCACGGCACCGACGCACTGCTGTACGGCGAGGTGGCCCTGCACGGCGACGTTCTCGATCTCGAAGCGGACCGCCGGCCAGCGGCGGCGGGCGTTCTCGAGCACGTCCCGCTCCGCCGCGGAGGCGCGCCCGGTGACGAGGCCCACGACACCCGGCAGGAAGGGCAGCGGCCGCTTGCGCTCGGGGGCGAACAGCCCCTCCTGGCCGAGCAGCACCTTGAGCCGCTCGATGCGGGCGAGCAGCTCGCCGACGCCGACCGCCCGGATCTCGGTGGCCGCCAGCGAGAGGGTGCCGCGCGTGACATAGAAGTCGGGCTTCGCGTGGACGACGACGCGCTCGCCCTCCCGCAACCCCTCGGTGAGGGTCCGGGAGCAGGTCACCGACAGGGACACGTCGGCGACGGGGTCCCGCAAGGTCAGGAAGACGGTGCCGCCGCGACCGCTGATCTGGGTGACCTGGCCCTCGACCCAGATCCGGCCGAGCTTGTTGACCCACTCCTGGATCTTGAGCGCGACCACCCGCACCGGCATCGGCTGCTCGGGAGTGGTCGGCGCGGGCACGACCGAGAACCTATGTGGTGCGGACCTTGGTGGAGGTGCGCTTGGCGGGGGTCTTCTCGGGTCCCCTAACCTTGCCCTCGCCCGCCGGTGCGGGCGTGACAGGCAGCGGTCCGCCGGGCGACGGGGTGCCACCGTCGAGCGCCAGCTTGGCGATCCGGTTGTCGACCAGCGTCACCACAGGCAGCCGGTCGGCATGGGCCTTCTCGTAGTCGCGGACCGCGACGAGCTCCTCGACGGTGAGGGACCGGAGCCGGCCCCGCAGCGAGCCGAGCGTCATGTGGTCGTAGTCGGGCAGCGGCAGCTCGTCGCGCGACAGCGGCTCCCCGCCGACGGCCTCGGCCACCTCCTCCACGACCTCGACGACCTCGGCGGTGGCCGCGCTGTCGTGCCGCTCGGGCCGCGGCTTGTTCTGCCCGGCCTTGTCGAGCAGGTCGGTGACCTGCGCCACCGGGTCCGGCAGGTCGTCGGCGGTCGGCACGTGCTCGCCGAGCCACTCCTGCAGGTCCGTCTCATTCGGGGTCCGGCCACGGACGCTCGACACGAACCGTTCGCCACGCTCGGCCAGCTCGTCGTACCGCTGCTGCGCCTCGGCCCACTTGGTGAGGGCGGTCGAGATCGCCAGGACCGGCAGCTGCACGACCTTGCCGGGCACGCGCCTGGCGGTGTCGATGGCCGTCGGGATGACGCCGAGGGCGGCGGCGACGGGGGTCGGGAGGGTGTTCGGCACGGATCGGGCTCCTCGCTGGCGGACGTACCCTAGAAGCATGGACCCCGCCACCGCATCGCAAACCAAGCGGGTTCTGCTGGCGGCCCCGCGCGGCTACTGCGCCGGCGTGGACCGGGCCGTGATCACGGTCGAGAAGGCGCTGGAGCTGTATGGCGCCCCCGTCTACGTGCGCAAGCAGATCGTGCACAACAAGCACGTGGTGAAGGCGCTCGAGGACAAGGGGGCCATCTTCGTCGAGGAGACCGAGGAGGTGCCTGAGGGCGCCCTCGTCGTGTTCTCCGCCCACGGCGTCGCCCCGACCGTGCACACGGAGGCCGCCGGGCGGCAGCTCAAGACCATCGACGCGACCTGCCCGCTCGTCACCAAGGTCCACCTCGAGGCGCGCCGCTTCGCCAAGGACGACTACGACATCCTTCTCATCGGCCACGAGGGTCACGAAGAGGTCGTGGGTACGACGGGTCAGGCGCCCGAGAACATCCACCTCGTCGACGGCGTGGAGGAGGCCTCACAGGTGCAGGTGCGCGACCCCTCCAAGGTCGCCTACCTGTCACAGACGACGCTGTCGGTCGACGAGACCAACGTGACCGTCGATGCGCTGCGCGAGCGGTTCCCCTTGCTGGCCGGACCGCCGTCGGCGGACATCTGCTATGCCACCCAGAACCGCCAGGTCGCGATCAAGATGGTCGCGTCGGAGTCGGAGCTGGTGCTCGTCGTGGGCTCCGGCAACAGCTCCAACAGCGTCCGCCTCGTCGAGGTCGCGCTCGGTGCGGGGGCGGACGCCGCCTACCTCGTGGACGACGCCTCCGAGGTGCAGCCCGAGTGGCTCGCGGAGGTGACGACCGTCGGGGTCACGAGCGGTGCGTCCGTGCCCGAGGACCTCGTCGACGGCGTGCTGGACCTGCTCGCGCGGCACGGGTTCGCGACAGTGCAGACGGTGTCGCCGGTCGAGGAGAACCTCGTCTTCGCGCTGCCGCCCGAGCTGCGCCGCGACCTCAAGGCCGC
>JAWWOJ010000540.1:0-5903 GCA_033851885.1 Frankiales bacterium
ACCAACAACTTCGGGATGAAGCTGGACGACGAGGGCTGCCGCGCAGTCCTCGACGCCGCCCTCGACAACGGCATCACCCTCATCGACACCTCCGACTCCTACGGGCAGTCCGAGGCGCGGCTCGGCGCCCTGCTCAAGGGCCGCCGCGACGACGTCGTGCTCGCCACGAAGTTCGGCAGTGACGTCACCCGGCTCGGCAACGACAACGGGAAGGACTGGGGTGCGAGGGGATCCCGCCGCTACGTCCGGCGCGCGGTCGAGGCCTCGCTCACCCGGCTGCAGACCGACTGGATCGACCTCTACCAGCTGCACCGACCCGACCCCCAGACACCGATCGAGGAGACCCTCGGCGCGCTCGACGACCTCGTGCACGAGGGCAAGATCCGCTACCTCGGGCACTCGAACTTCAGCGGCTTCCAGACCGCCCACGCCGAGTGGGTCGCGCGGACCCGCGGCTTCGAGCGCTTCATCAGCGCACAGAACGAGTACAGCCTGCTGAAGACCAAGGTGGAGACCGAGCTGGTGCCTGCCCTGCAGGAGTACGGCATCGGGCTGCTGCCCTTCTTCCCGCTGGCCTCGGGCCTGCTGACCGGCAAGTACCAGCGCGGCGCGGAGCTGCCTGAGGGCAGCCGCCTCAAGCTGTGGGGGATCTCGGTGCCGGACCGGGACTTCGACAAGGTCGAGCGGCTGGCCGGCTTTGCCGAGCAGCGCGGCATCACCCTGCTCGAGGTCGCCATCGGCGGACTCGCTGCCCGGCCCAGCGTCGCCTCGGTGATCGCCGGTGCCACCAGTGCCGAGCAGGTGCGCGCCAACGTCCAGGCCGGCGAGTGGGTGCCCACTGCCGAGGACGCGGCCGCCCTCCGGGAGATCGCGTGAGCCTCGACACCGAGATCGAGCAGGCGTTCCACGCGTTCTGGACGACGGGGGCCACCAACGAGGACTGGGACGGGTGGGCGAACCACCTCACCGAGGACGTCGACTACGTCGAGCGGCAGCTCGGGACGATGCAGGGGCGCGAGGCGGTCCGCACCTGGATCACCGAACTGATGGCGGTCTCCTACGACGTCCACGCCGTCCTCAACTGGTACATCGTGGCGGGCGACCGCGTGGTGTTCGACATGTGGAACCGCTACTTCCACCCCGACCCGGAGCAGCCGCCCATCGACTTCGCCGGGCTCACCGTGCTGACCTACGGCGGGGACGGCCTGTTCAGGCGCGAGGAGGACTACTGGGACCAGGCCACGGCGGCCACCGCCTACGCCGCCTGGCACACGGCGTGCAAGGAGTCGGGCGGCAAGGGCGACCAGGAGCACCTCGCGGCGCTGGACGCGCAGCGCAAGGCCGACCAGCTCGAGACGCTGCGGACGGGCCGGATCCGCTAGCCCTACGGCCTCACTAACGCAGCAGGGTGCCCATGTCCAAGGGCAGCTGGATGCCGGTGAACTCGGCGGCCTCGTCGGAGCAGATCCACGCCACCGCGGCGGCGATGTGCTCGGCGGGGGTGCTGGTGATCGGGAGCGCGTTCATGAAGATGGGTCCGAGGGTGTGCGCGGCACCGGCGACGAGCGGGAAGAGCTCCGGTGTCGTCATGCCCGTGGGCACCGAGGCGGGGTGGATGGTGTTGACCCGGATGCGGTGCTGCGCGACCTCGTTGGCGACCGACTTCGCCAGCCCGGTGATGGCGTGCTTGGAGGCGGAGTAGTCCGACAGGAACGGCAGTCCGCGCAGCCCGGCCACCGAGGAAACGACGACGATCGCCCCGCCGCGGCCCTGCTCGATGAGCACCGGCACGGTGGCCTTGAGGGTGTTGAAGGTGCCGGTCGCGTTGACCGACATCGTCGCCTCCCACTGCTCGGGGCTGACGTCGACGAAGCTGCTCCCGCTGCAGATACCGGCATTGGCCACGACCACGTCGAGACCACCGAGCTCCGCCGTGATCGCGGCGACCGCTGCCGTCATCGCGGGCAGGTCACGGGTGTCTGCGACGAAGGACAGGCAGCGCCTGCCCTCCTTCTCGACCAGCGCGACCGTCTCGGCGAGGTCGTCCTCCGTCGGGCCGGGGTATCCGGTCGTCGGGAAGTCCTGGCAGATGTCGAGCACCGCGACGTCGGCGCCCTCCTGCGCGAAGCGCACCGCCTCGGCCCGGCCTTGGCCGCGGGCGGCACCGGTGACGAAGCAGACCTTGTTCTCGTAGCGCATCAGGGTTTCCTCACACTGCGGGTTCGGCGAGCAGGACAGGGTCGATGGCGGTGCGGGTGCGCTTCTCACTCGCCGCGAGGGCCACGGTGGCGACCAGCGACAGTGCGGTGAGGGCGACGACCACGGCGTACGTGGTGCCGAAGCTGGTGGTCCGTTGGAGCACGACCACGAACAGTGCGGTGCCGAGCGAGCCCCCGACGCGCTGCAGCACGAACAGCTGGGCGGTCGCGTCGGATGCCTTCAGGTTGCTGATGGTGACCAGCGCCGCAGCCATCAGCGGCATGCCGGCGAGTGCCGTGCCGAGGCCTCGGAAGAACATGGCGGTGGTGATGAACCAGTACGACGAGTCATCCGCGATCCAGACGAGTGGCAGGGTCGCGACCGCCACGAGCACGGTGCCGAGGGTGGCGACGAGCCCTCCCCCGTACCGGTCCGTGAGCCGGCCCGACAGGCGCATCAGCACAACCACCCCGATCGCCGTGGGGGCGACCAGGAGCCCGGTGGTGGTGGCGGACTCGTGCCGCACGCCTTGGAGGTACAGCGGCAGCAGGATGAGCCCTCCGAGGCTGGTCGCACCGTTGAGGAAGACGCCCGTCGAGGCGAGTGAGTAGGTGCGGTCGCCGAACAGCCGAAGGTCCAGCAGCGGATGGTCATGGCCCAGTGCGTGCCGGACGAAGACCACCAGCATCAGCCCGCCCGCCACGACGGGTCCGAGGACCCCCGGCCGGACGAAGGACGGGTCGGCGGCGACCTCCGACAGCCCGTACGTGACCAGGCTGAGCCCGGCGGAGCCGAGCACCAGCCCGGCCAGGTCGAGTCGGTACGTCGGATGCCCGTCGTCGTGCGGGAGCATCCGCAGCGCGAGGGTGAAGGCCAGCACCCCGATCGGAATGTTGATGAGGAAGACGGCCCGCCACGAGAACGTCTCGAGCAGCAGGCCGCCGAGGGTCGGCCCCACGACGGGGGCCAGGACGGTGGGGACTCCGAGGGTGCCCATCACCCGGCCGAGGTTCTCGCGGCCGGCTGCCTTCATGATGATCGACTGACCGACGGGCATGAGCAGCGCGCCGCCCGCACCCTGCAGGACCCGGGCGATGACCAGGGACGAGGTGTCCCATGCCAGCCCGCAGGCCAGCGATCCGAGGGTGAACAGCACGAGCGACAGCAGGTAGAGCGTGCGGGTGCCGACGCGACGTGAGGCCCAGCCGGCGATCGGGGAGATGCCGGCGATCGCGAGCAGATACGCGGTGACGACCCAGGAGATGGAGCTGAGGTCGGAGTGCAGGGCCCGTGCGAGCGGTTCCAGCGCGACGTTGACGATCGTCGTGTCGAGGACGGACATGACCGTGCCCAGCACGGTGACCGTGCCGATGCGCCATACCCGCGGGTCGACCGTGCTCACGACCCGGAACTGTAACGCGTTCTAGTCGATCGTCAGGATCGCGGCACCTTCGCCGTGCTTGAGTGGGCGGGTGAAGCGCCCCGTGACCGTGGCCCTCGCGGTCCTCACGGCGGGGCTTGCGATCCCCACTGTCGTGCGCCTGTTCGGCGACCACGGTCACGTGTCGCTGGTGCTGCTCGAGGTGACGCTTCCGTTCACACTGCCGCCCCTCGTCGTGCTGCTTGCGCTGCAACTGGCGCTGCACCGCCCCCGCACCGCGGCAGCCACCGCGGTCCTGCTCGTGCTCAACGCGATCTGGTTCGTGCCGCTGTTCGTGGGCGAGGCCCCGGGCAAGGGGCAGCCGCTGACGGTCATGACCGCCAACCTGCGCTACGGCGAGGCCGACCCCTTCCGGATCGTGCAGCTCGTGCGGTCCCAGCACGTCGACGTACTCGCGACCGAGGAGCTCACCGACGCCGCGGTCACCAACCTGCGCGGCGCGGGCCTGTCCGCCGAGCTGCCGTACTTCACGGGTACTCCCGACCCGAAAGCGGGACCGGACGGTTCGGGGCTCTGGTCCAGGTATGCGCTCACGCCGCAGTCCGACTGGCGGCTGCGGTTCTCCTCGCCGGGAGCCGTCGTGAGCGCCCCGGGGGGTGCGGTCATGGTCCGGGTGGTGCACGCGGCGCCCCCGGTCGCCGAGGAGAAGGGTGTCTACCGTGGCGACTACAACGGCATCCTGCGCGAGGCGCGGGCCCTGCCCTCGACCCTGCCGACCCTGTTGATGGGTGACTTCAACGCGACCCTGGACAACAGCCTGATCCGGTCGCTCGAGGACTCCCGGTTCCGTGACGCTGGTGAGAAGGCCGGTTCGGGGTGGGTACGGACCTGGGGCCAGCGCCCCGGGTCGGTGTCGCTGATCGGGCTCGACCATGTCCTCGTCGATCGTCGCATCGGAGTCCGCTCGACGTCGGTGTACGACCTGCCGCGTAGCGACCACGACGCCCTGCTCGCGAGGCTCGTCGTGCGCTGATTTCTCTCTCCCCCCGGGAATGTCGGTGGTGAGAGGGAGGTTGGCCATGGCAACCTTCGGGGGAAGCTCCGAGGGAGGCCGGGGGAGGAGGCTCCATGGACGTCCTCGCGTCGAAGTTGGCGTGGAGGCGCCTGCCGTGGCTCGCCGAAGTGCTGTCCATCGGCTTCGGGTACGGCGTCTACGCCGTCATCCGGCTCTACACACCTGGCCAGCGCAACATCGCTGATGTGCACGCGCTCGAAGTCATCCATTTCGAGAAGGTTGTCGGGATCTACCACGAGCTGGCCATCAACCAGTTCATCACCGGCAAGGCGTGGCTCGAGGTCCCTGCGAGCTACTACTACGCGACCTTGCACTTCCTCGTGACCCCGCTGATCCTCGCCTGGTTGTTCAGGCGGCACCAGCAGTTCTACGCGCCGCTGCGGAGTGCGATCGTCATCGCCACCGCGGCGGCGCTCGTCGTCTACGCCACCTGGCCGCTGTCTCCCCCTCGGTATGTCGTGGACGGCACCTTCGACACGGTCTTCCAGCATCCTGTCGCGTGGGCGGTCAACGGCCACGGCGTCTCGGGTTTCGTGAACGAGATCGCCGCCATGCCGTCGCTGCACGTGGGGTGGGCGGCCTGGTGCGCGGTCGCCGTGTGCTCTACGTTGAGCAGCCGCTGGCGGTACCTCGCCTGGCTCTACCCGCTCGGCACCACCTTCGTCGTGGTGGCCACCGCCAACCACTACCTGCTCGACGCCGTCGCCGGCCTGGCCGTCGTGGCCGTCGCCCTGCAGCTGTGCGGTGTCCGGTTCACCGGACGGGTCGCGCCGGCCGTCATCGCCCTTCCGCCCCAGCGGGCCGGGGAGCCCTCGATGGAGGAAGCGATCTAGCGGTCCCCGTGACAATGACATTGGCTGTTGTCTCGTTCGCCATGCGTCAACGCTGTACGCGAGGGCTCCGCTAGTCTTCTCACTCCGGTAGCCCTCGGGCTCCCAGGAGGCTTCGCCTAGTCCGGTCTATGGCGCCGCACTGCTAATGCGGTTTGGGTCTCAAGCCCATCCGGGGTTCAAATCCCCGAGCCTCCGCCAGTCTGTCCCCAGCCCCCCGCGCGTCGTCGTGTGGGTGTCGGTGGGCGTCCCTACGGTTCGGGTGTGCGCCTCCTCCACACCTCAGACTGGCATCTCGGCCGGTCGCTGCACCGGGCCTCGCTGGCCGCGGCGCAGGAGGCGTTCGTCGACCACCTGGTGGCGGTCGTCGCCTCGGAGTCGGTCGACGTCGTGGTCGTGTCGGGCGACGTCTACGACC
>JAWWOJ010000552.1:0-6614 GCA_033851885.1 Frankiales bacterium
GACCAAGGGCATGTTCTGGGCCGCCAAGCCCGGCCGTAACCGGGTGGTGGCGTCCGCCATCGAGCATCACGCGGTGCTCGACACGGTCGACTGGCTCGGCGATCACGAGCGCGCGGACGTCACCTGGCTCCCGGTGTCCGCCGCCGGCCACATCGACGTCGGTTTCTATCGGGAGCTGCTGGCCACCCGCGGTGACGAGATCGCGGTGATCAGCGCCCAGTGGGCGAACAACGAGGTCGGCACGATCCAGCCGATCGCCGAGCTGGCGGCGCTGGCGGCCGAGGCGGGCATCCCGTTCCACACCGACGCCGTGCAGGCGGTCGGCCAGATCCCGGTCGACTTCGCCGCCTCCGGGGTGGCCGCGTTGACCCTGTCGGGCCACAAGCTGGGCGGCCCGGTCGGAGTCGGCGCACTGCTGCTGGGCCGTGACATCGCCTGCACCCCGCTGCTGCACGGCGGCGGCCAGGAGCGCGACGTTCGCTCCGGGACCCTCGACACCCCGGGTGCCCGCGGCCTCGCTGTCGCCACGGCGCTCGCCGTCGAGCGTCAGCCGGAGACCGCGGCCCGACTGAGCAGTCTGCGCGACGACCTCGTGAAGCGGGTGCAGGAGGCCGTACCCACCGCCGTCCACAACGGCGACCCTGCCGATCGGCTGCCGGGCAACGCGCACTTCTCCTTCCCTGGTTGCGAGGGTGACTCGCTGCTGCTTCTCCTCGACGCCCGCGGCGTCGAGGTGTCCACCGGATCGGCCTGCTCGTCGGGGGTGGCCCGTCCGTCACATGTCCTGGTCGCCATGGGGCAGGACGAACCCACCGCGAGGTCCTCGCTGCGTTTCTCGCTCGGCCACACGTCGACGACCGACGACGTCGACGCCCTCATCGAGGCGCTGCCCGCGGTGGTGGAGCGAGCGCGGCGATGAAGCTGCTCGCCGCGATGTCGGGGGGCGTGGACTCGGCGGTCGCCGCGGCCCTCGCTGTGGAGGCCGGCCACGACGTCACCGGGGTGCACCTGGCGCTGTCCGAGGCACCTGCGGCCCTTCGGTCCGGGTCGCGCGGCTGCTGCTCCCGCGAGGATGCCCGGGACGCGTCGCGGGCGGCGGACGTGATCGGGATCCCCTACTACGTCTGGGATCTCGCCGCCGAGTTCCAGGCGTCGGTCATCGACGACTTCGTTGCGGAGTACGCCGCCGGACACACCCCCAACCCCTGCGTGCGCTGCAACGAGAAGGTGAAGTTCGCCGCCGTCCTCGACCGCGCCCTCCAGCTCGGTTTCGACGCCGTCGTCACCGGTCACCACGCGCGACTCGTCGACGGCGTGCTGTCGAGGTCGGCTGACGCCGGCAAGGACCAGTCCTACGTCCTGGCTGTCCTCACTCCAGCGCAGCTCGCGGCGACAGTGCTGCCGCTCGGACCGCACACCAAGGACGAGGTGCGGTCGCTGGCTCGGGCGAGGGGCCTCGGGGTCGCCGACAAGCCCGACTCGCACGACATCTGCTTCATCGCCGATGGCGACACCGCAGGCTTCCTGCGCTCACGCCTGGGTGAGCAGCCTGGCCCGGTTGTCGAGGACGGGGTCGTCGTCGGGACCCACCAGGGCGCCTTCGGCTACACCGTCGGGCAGCGGCGGGGACTCGGGCTGACCGTGCCCGCGGCAGACGGACGGCCGCGCTATGTACTGTCGGTCGAGCCCGTCTCCCGCACCGTGACGGTGGGGCCGGCCGCAGCCCTCGACGTTTCGACGGTCCTCACCGACCCACCCGTCTGGTCGTCGCCCCGACCGTTGCCGCTGGCCTGCACGGTGCAGCTGCGCGCGCACGGGATGGTCCACGAGTGCGTGGCCTCCGCCAACGGTGCGGGCTGGTCGCTCGCGCTGACGACTCCGGCCCGCGGCGTCGCCTCGGGGCAACTGGCGGTGCTCTACGACGGCGACACCGTCATCGGCTCCGCCACCATCCGCTCTGCCGCCTGATCCCCCGACACTTCCGATGCCAAGTGGGACTTCTGGGCAGCGCGGTGCGGCCTGACATCACAGGGCTCAGCTGCGTCCCACTTGGCAGGGGCGGTGTCGGGGACCTCAGGCTGCGGAGAGGGCCACGCAGTCGTGGACGCACGCCAGGACGTAGCCCGGGCTGTGCACGATCTCGTCCCAGCTGAAGCGCAGCACGCGCCAGCCGAGGCGAGTCAGCGCGTTGGTCTTGCTCCGATCCTTCTGTCGGACGTCTTCCGGGTCGTGCCATCGTCGGCCGTCGCACTCGATGATGACGAGGGCCTCGAGCAGGGCGAAGTCGAACCGACCGACGAACAGCCTGCCGCGATGCACCCGGTGCTGGCTCTGCGCCACGAAGCCGTTCTGCAGCAGCAGGTAGCGCAGGACCGACTCGAGGACGGAGCCGGACCGATCGTCGATGAGGTGGAGCAGTCGGCGCAGCCTCGTCGAGCGGGGGTGTCGCGCGCGGCCGTCGACAGCGCGGACCAGGTCCTCGACGGTCATGAGCTTGCGCCTCAGCGCGCTGTCGGCGATGACGACGGCTTCGCGCATCGGTCGCGCGAGCGCGCAGTCGAGCACAGTGTCGACGGCCGTCGTCATCGGCAGCGCTTCGAACCCGAGCACCTCGACGTCGAGGTGTGCCGTCGTGCGGCTCGGTCGCGCATCGATACCCGCCTCGACCACCACGCGACCGTGAGGGATCCGGAGCTCGATGTTCGTGGGCTCGACCAGCATGTCCATCCTCCAGAAGACGGCGGCTGTGCGGCGCCCCGCGACAACGCCCGCTCCGAGACCGAGAACGGCAGACCTCGTGGCTGCCAGGTAGGCCGCGTCAGGCGTCCCGTCCTTGAGCAGGTGCCGGGCGCGAACGGGCAGCGGCGCGAGCGCGAAGACGCCTCGACGGAGCCGGAGGAGGGTCCGGGCTTCGAGCGCGGCAGTGACCGCCGCCGATCCGTGGCCGGCGTGTCGCAGGTGCCGTCGGGCTGCCAGCCGCTGACGGGTCTCGGGAAAGCAGTCAGTGAGAGGTGACACGCGGCTCACACTGCGGGTCGACGTGACGCGATGGGCTCCCCTCGGGGTCGGATGTGGACAGTGATGCGCCCTGGGGACGGACACACCACCTGCCAGGTGGGACGGTCGAGGCCGGTGCGGCAGTAGCGGCGTCACTGCCGTCCCGGTGTCACCACTTGGCAGGGCGGGTGTCGTGGGCCCGCCGATCGCGCTGCGCGCCGGTGCAGGACCACTAGGGTGGGCGCATGGCCAGCTCAAGCAGCGCTGACGACGTGCAGCTCACCGACCTCGAGGTGATCCAGCAGTTCAGCCTGGCGGTACGGGGTGCCACCGCACCGCGCGCCCGGGTGATCGCCGCGCTGGAGTCGGACCTCGCCTACCTCACGGGCGCGCGCCGGGCAGCACCCACCAAGACCCCCACCAAGACCCCTGCCACGAAGGCCGCCAGCAGGGTCCCTGCCACGAAGGCCGCCAGCAGGGTCCCTGCCACCAAGGCCGCCAGCAGGGTCCCCGCCAAGAAGGTCCCGGCGAAGAAGACCTCGCGACGGGCATGACGCCTTGGCGGACCGGAACCGCCACCGGTGTCGGTTCGCTGCCCGGCACCGACCCGCTCGAGGCGGCGAAGCTCGTCCTCGGTGAGCTCGCGATCCCGCACCTGCCCGAGCTGCCGAACCGCGGCCACCTGACCGACCTCGCCGGTCGTGGTGCCGCGTTGCTGGCCGACCTGTATGTGGACGTGCAGCCGACCGGCTGGCGGTTCGTCCCGCGGCCGAGCCGTGAGGGCCGGCGCGCCAAGGACCTGTTGCGACAGGACGTGGACGCCTTCGAGCTCGCTGCCCACGGCGAGCACCCGGAGCACGTCAAGCTGCAGGCGACCGGTCCCTGGACGCTCGCGACCCTGGTCGAGCTGCATCGCGGTGACAAGGCCCTCGCCGACCACCAGGCCGTCGCCGACATCGCGCAGAGCCTCGCTGAGGGCCTCCGGCAGCACGTCGCCGACCTTCAGGGCCGGCTGCCGGGCACCACCATCCACCTGCAGCTCGACGAGCCCAGCCTGAACGGGGTCCTGCACGCGGGGATCCCGACGGCGAGCGGCTTCGCGACGCTGCGGGCCCCCGACCCGCAGACCGTGCGCGCACACCTCCGCACGGCGCTCGCCGCCCACGACAGCACCGTTCTGCACTGCTGCGCGCGCCGCCCGCCGATCGCGCTGCTGGCGGAGGCCGGCGCGATCAGCGTCGACGCCGCCATGCTCGACCCGCGCGACGACGACGCCTTGGGCGCGGCGCTCGAGAGCGGCACCGGGCTGCTCCTCGGGGTGCCCACAGACGTCAAGGCCGCGCTGCAGGTCGTCGGACGCATGCGCGATCGTGTGGGAGTGCGCGACCTAACTCTGACACCACCGTGCGGCCTCGCAGGCAGCCGCGACCCGCAGCGCGAGCTGCAGCAGCTCACGAAGGCAGCGGAGGAGCTGTGACCGCTCCAGTCGACGTCCGTGAGCGGGCCGCCGAGCTGGCCAGGAGCATCGAGGAGCTCGCGTTCCAGTACTACGTACTGGCGCAGCCGACGGTGGCCGACGGCGAGTACGACGCCCTGGTCCGCGAGTTGCAGGCGATCGAGGAGCAGTACCCCGAGCTCCGCACCCCCGACAGCCCGACCCAGAAGGTGCTCGAGACGTGGAGCACCGACTTCACACCGGTCGACCACCTCGAACGGCTGATGTCGCTGGACAACGTCTTCACCGAGGACGAGCTGCGCGCGTGGGCGGCGAAGGCCGAGCGCGAGGGCACGCCGAGATACCTCTGCGAGCTGAAGATCGACGGCCTGGCCGTCGCCCTCGTCTACCGCGGCGGGATTCTGCAACGAGGTGCGACCAGAGGCGACGGCCGCACGGGGGAGGACATCACACCCAACGTCCGTACGCTGCGCAACGTCCCCAACCGGCTGACCGGCGACTACCCGCCGCTGGTCGAGGTGCGGGGCGAGGTCTTCATGGCCACCAAGGACTTCGAGCAGCTCAACGCCCGGCTCGTCGCGGAGGGCAAACCGCCCTTCGCCAACCCGCGCAACGGCGCGGCCGGCAGCCTCCGCCAGAAGGACCCGAAGGTCACGGCCTCGAGGCCGCTGTCCCTGACGCTGCACGGGATCGGCGCCGTCGAGGGGTGGCAGCCCACGAGCCAGTCCGAGGCCTACGCCAAGCTCGCCGAGTGGGGGCTGCCCGTCAGCACGAGGTTCGAGGTCTTCGACGACATCGAGGGAGCGCTCGGCTACATCGCGCACTGGGGCGAGCACCGGCACGACGTCGAGCACGAGATCGACGGTGTGGTCGTCAAGGTCGACCAGGTCGCGCTGCAGCGCCGGCTCGGGGCGACCAGCAAGGCGCCGAGGTGGGCGATCGCGCACAAGTACCCGCCGGAGGAGGTCACCACCAAGCTCCTCGACATCCTCGTCAACACCGGCCGGACCGGCAGGGTGACGCCCTTCGCGCAGCTCGAGCCGGTGCATGTCGGCGGCGTCATGGTCAGCCAGGCGACCCTCCACAACCAGCAGGAGGTCGAGCGCAAGGGCGTGCTGCTCGGCGACACCGTGGTCGTACGGCGGGCGGGTGACGTCATCCCCGAGGTGCTCGGCCCGGTGGCTGCCCTGCGGGACGGCTCCGAGAGGCACTGGGTCATGCCGAAGGACTGCCCGTCGTGCGGGACGCCGCTGAGGCCGGCGAAGGAGGCTGACGTCGACCTGCGCTGTCCCAACAACCGCTCGTGCCCCGCGCAGCTGCGGGAGCGGATCTTCTTCCTCGCCGGCCGAGGCGGATTCGACATCGAGGCGCTGGGCTTCAAGGCCGCGGACGCGTTGCTCGCCGACGGCATCGTCGCCGACGAGGGCGACGTGTTCTCGCTGACCGAGCACCAGCTGTTGCGCAGCGCGTTCTTCCGCAACAAGGACGGGTCGCTGTCCGCCAACGGCACCCAGCTGCTCGCGAACCTCGACAAGGCCAGACGGCAGCCGCTCTGGCGGGTGGTCGTGAGTCTCAGCATCCGGCACGTCGGCCCGACGGCCGCCCGGGAGCTGGCCCGGCAGTTCCGCGACCTCGACCGCATCGCGTCGGCCACGGAGGAGGAGCTCGCCGCGGCCGACGGCGTGGGCCCGACCATCGCCCGCGCGGTCGTCGAGTGGTTCGCCGTCGACTGGCACCGCGAGATCGTGAGCAAATGGGCGGCGGCCGGTGTCCGGATGGCGGACGAGGGGGCCGACGAGGGCCCTCGGCCGCTGGAGGGGGTCACGGTGGTCATCACCGGCACGCTGTCGTCCTACAGCCGGGACGGAGCAAGCGAAGCGGTGCAGGAGCGGGGCGGCAAGGTGACCGGCAGCGTCTCCAAGAAGACCGACTTCGTCGTCGTGGGTGCCGACCCCGGTCAGAGCAAGTACGACAAGGCGGTCAAGCTCGGTGTCCCCGTGCTCGACGACGCCGGGTTCGCGGTGCTGCTCGAGAAGGGCGCGGACGCCGCACGCGAGCTCGCTGCCGTGCTCGAGGAGTAGGTCGGCTCACCCGAACGGGGTAACGAGCGAGGTCGTGCGGGTGCCGACACCTGACCTGAGGCCCTGCGACCCAGGGCCGC
>JAWWOJ010000005.1:0-6681 GCA_033851885.1 Frankiales bacterium
CGCCAGCGGCAGGAACGGCGCCAGGGCGTCGGCGAAGTCGAGGAACGGGATGCCGTGCTTGCGCAGCACCCACCACGCCCCGACCGCTCCGCCGGCGATGCCACCCCAGATCCCGAGCCCGCCCTGCCAGATCTTGAGGATCTCGACGGGGTGCGAGAAGTAGAAGTCCTGTCGGCTGGTGAGCACGTGGTAGAGCCGCGCGCCGACGAGACCGGCAGGGACGGCGGTGGCCGCGACATCGGCGACGAAGCCGTGCTTGCCGCCGCGCGCGACCCAGCGTTTGTCGCCGAAGTAGACGGCAAGGACCGCCCCCAGCAGGATGAAGCCCGCATAGGCCCGCAGCGGGAGCGGGCCGAGATGGACGACCCCGCTCGAAGGGCTCGGGATCGAAGCGCGCATCACCCGCTCACCCTAGAAGGCGACGGACTTCCACGTGCGCCCGGCGTCGTGGGTGATCTTCATCGTCTGGTCGGTGCTGCCGCCGAAACCTCCGATGCAGTAGCCGAGGTCAGCTGACTCGAAGCCCCCCTCCGACACCCCGCCGTCCGTGGACAGCGCGACCTGCCAGCTGCCACTCCGGCTCACCGCCACCTCCAGGTGGTCGACCACGAAGTCCCCGTCGGACGTGACGTAGCTGTCGGTGCCGCTCTGCTGCGGCGGGTCCCCGGCAGGTGTCCAGGTCGACCCGCTGTCCGTGCTGCGGAACGCGTGCTTCTCCTCGTGCCCGAGCCCTGCGTCGCCTGCGCAGACGAGCAGCCAGTGGCCACTGCCCAGACCGGCGACGGGCACCTGACCGCCCTGGCACGGTGTGCGCACGACGGTGAAGCCGCCCTGGACGAGGCGGTAGAGCCGACCGTTGGTGTCACTGGTGACGACCACGGCGCCGCGGACTCTGAGATCCTGCGCCCGGAAAGCGTTCCTGGTCGTCGTGAAGGCGCCACCTGTGACGGCGGCGGACTTGACCACGCCGTTCTGGTTGACCCAGACGCGACCACCGGACGTGGCGAGCTCACCGATGCCCTGCGATTCCGGGACGGCCTTCCAGGTGCCTCCTCCGTCGTGGGTCGCCCAGAGCTGGTCCCCCGTGATGAAGCCGTTGGCCGGGTCCGCGAAGCGGATGTGGGCGAGGTGGTCCGGGGAGGTCTTCGGTGACGGGATGGCGAGCCAGGTGGCACCGCCGTCGCGGGTGCGGGCGATGACGTCGCAGCTGCCCTTGCCGCTCGGGCACGGCGAGGACCCCAGCGCCCACCCTGTGCGGGAGCTGATGAACGTGGCTGACTGCGGCCGGAAGCGCGTCGGCACCTTCGTCCCGGCCGGCCCGACGGGCACGGTCGTGGGATGGGTGCTCGGCGTCGGGGGCGAGATCGGGGTCACGGCCTGCGTGGCGGTCGGGCTGGGTGACCCGGTCGGCGTCGGGGTGGGCCCCGCCTTGGTGGTGCCGTGCGAGCAGGCGGCAGCGAGGACGAGCGGGACGAGGAGGCAAAGGGCGCGCTTCACGCCTTCCGTCGTACCCCCTCGGACAGGTCTTCGGCGAGTCGCCGCACCGCGTCGGCACCGCCGTCCTGCAGGGCGCGTACGAAGGCCGATCCGACGATCACCGCGTCGGCGTAGCCGGCGACCTCTGCGGCCTGGGCGCCGTTGCTGACGCCGAGACCGACCCCGACGGGCAGCGTGGTGTGCTGCCGCATCCGCGCGACGAGCTCCTCGGCCCGGTTGCTCACCGTGTCGCGGGTGCCGGTGACGCCCATGGTGCTGGCGGCGTAGACGAAGCCGCGGTTGGTGCGTCCGACGACGTCGAGGCGCGCGGCGGTGCTGCTGGGAGCGACCAGGAAGATCGGGTCGAGGTCTTGCTGCAAGGCAGCGTCGAGCCAGGGACCTGCCTCCTCGGGGATGAGGTCGGGGGTGATGGCTCCGGAACCGCCGGCGTCCTTGAGTCGCTGGGCGAAGACCTTCGGGGTGAGCTTCTCGATGGGGTTCCAGTAGCCCATGACGACGACCGGTGCATGGGCGCTGACCTGCTCGACGGCCTCGAAGACGTTCGCCACCTTGGTACCGGCTCGGAGCGCCGCGTCGACGGCCACCTGGATGACGGGGCCGTCGATGCCGGGGTCGGTGTAGGGCACGCCGACCTCGACGAGGTCGACGCCGCCCTCGATCATGGCGACCATCGCCGCGACGCTCGTCGGCACGTCGGGGAAGCCCACGGGCAGGTAGCCGACAAGAGCGGCGCGGCCCGCTGACCGCGTCGTCGTGAAGAGCTCGTCGATCCTCGTCACAGCAGCGTGAACCAGCGCGCGGCGGTGTCCACGTCCTTGTCACCGCGACCGCTGCAGCTGATGACGATCACCTTGTCGGGTCCGTTCTCCGCCGCCCACTGCTGCGCGCCGGCGAAGGCGTGCGCCGACTCGATGGCGCACAGGATGCCCTCGGTCCTGGCGAGCAGCTCGAGCGCCGCCATCGCGTCGGTGTCCGTCACGCCGCGGTAGACCGCACGGTGCTCGTCGCGCAGCCAGGCGTGTTCGGGACCGACGCCCGGGTAGTCGAGACCTGCGCTGATGCTGTGCGTGTCGAGCGTCTGCCCGTCGTCGTCCTGCATGAGGTAGGACCGGGCACCGTGCAGCACCCCCGGCGACCCGACCGTCAGCGGAGCCGCGTGCCGGCCGGTCTCGATCCCGTCTCCCCCGGCCTCGCAGCCGATCAGCTGCACGTCAGGGTCGGTGATGAAGCGGTGGAACAGGCCCATCGCGTTGGAACCGCCACCGACGCAGGCGATCGCGGCGTCCGGCAGCCGGCCGATGCGCTCGAGGATCTGCCCGCGGGCCTCGACCCCGATGATCCGCTGGAAGTCCCTGACCAGCATGGGGAACGGGTGCGGCCCGACGACCGAACCGATCGCGTAGTGCGTCGTCTCGACGTTGGCGACCCAGTCGCGGAACGCCTCGTTGGTCGCGTCCTTGAGGGTCTGGGTGCCGGTCGTGACCGGGATGACCTCGGCACCGAGAAGCCGCATCCGGGCGACGTTGAGGGCCTGCCGCCGGGTGTCCTCCTCGCCCATGTAGACGGTGCACTCGAAGCCGAACAGCGCCGCCGCCGTGGCGGTGGCGACGCCGTGCTGACCGGCGCCGGTCTCCGCGATGACCCGGGCCTTGCCCATCCGCTGCGTCAGGAGTGCCTGGCCGAGGACGTTGTTGATCTTGTGGCTGCCGGTGTGCGCCAGGTCCTCCCGCTTGAGGAACACCCGGGCACCGATCGCCGCGCCGAACCGCTTCGCCTCCGTCAGCGGCGTGGGGCGGCCGGCGTAGTTGCGCTGCAGGTCGTCGAGCTCGGCGAGAAAGGCCGGGTCGTGCAGGGCCCGCTCGTGCTGCTCGGCCAGCTGGTCGAGGGCGGCGATGAGGGCCTCAGGGACGAAGCGCCCGCCGTACGGTCCGAAGTGGCCGGCGGCGTCGGGAAGGGCCGTCACTGCTGGTGCCGCGCCGCGGGGTGCGCGCCGGCGGTGACGAGGGCGGCCACGGCCTGCCGCGGATTGCCGTCCTTCACGACCCCCTCACCGACGAGGACCGCGTCGGCGCCGTTGCCGGCGTAGGACAGCAGGTCATGGGCGTCACGGACGCCGGACTCCGCGACCTTCACGACGTGCTCGGGGATCTCGGGAGCCAGCCGGGCGAAGATCTCGCGGTCGACCTCGAGCGTCTTGAGGTTGCGGGCGTTGATCCCGACGATGCGCGCACCCGCATCGAGGGCACGAACCACCTCGAGCTCGTCGTGTGCCTCCACCAGCGGCGTCATGCCCAGGCTGACGGTCCGCTCCAGCAGGCTGATGAGAGCCTCCTGCTCGAGCGCCGCGACGATGAGCAGCACCAGGTCGGCACCGTGTGCACGGGCCTCCCACAGCTGGTAGCTGCTGAGGATGAAGTCCTTGCGCAGCAAGGGCACGTCGACCCGCGCGCGCACCGCGTCGAAGTCGTCGAGCGAGCCGCCGAACTTCCGGCCCTCCGTCAGCACACTGATGACGGCGGCGCCGCCGGCCTCGTACTCCTGCGCCAGCGCTGCAGGATCGGCGATCTCCGCGAGCTGACCCCTGCTCGGGCTCATCCGCTTGACCTCGGCGATCACCTGCACGCCCGCCTGCTTGAGCGCTTGCACGCCGTCACGGGCCGGCGCCTGCTGCGTGGCCCGGTCCTTGAGCTCGTCCAGGCTGGTCACGGCCTGGCGTCCGGCGAGGTCCTCGCGGACACCGACGAGGATCTCGTCGAGCACGCTCACCGGCTCACTCCCTGCACTCAGTCACCGTAGACCGGCCGCGCGACCGCGGGTCACCCGGGTCCCGTCAGACGGTGGGGTCGTGGCCGCGGTCGAGGGCGTCCCAGGTGCCCTTGTCGGTGGCCGGCGGGTCGTCCTGCTGGGCGGCCGGGACCTGGTACGCCGAGGACAGCGCCGCCCACCGACGCCCCCGCGCCGCGACGACGGCACCGCCCGCGGCCATGACGATGCCGCCGACCAGGGTGAGCGCAGGCCAGAACCACGTCGGCTGGGTGTCGTGCTGCTGCTGCGCCGCCGTGGCGAGCCGGTGGCCGAGACCACGCGCGAGCAGGTCGACGATGTCCACGATGACGAACAGTCCGGCGAGAGCGACCAGGGTCCCGACCACGACCCGGCCGCGCCGCTTGGTGGCGGCGATCGCGACGACCCCGGCGATGCCGACGAGGCTCAGCGCCTGGGCGAGCCCGGCGACCGCTGTCCCGTGGATGTCGTCGCGCACGTCGGCGATGGTGAGCCCCCCCGAGGTCGGGTAGGACGCCCACGTCTGCCGGACGGCGAGCAGCACGAGCCCGGAGCCGAGGAGGCAGAGGAGCACAGCGGTCCGGAGCTCGCGGCGCGGGTTCACAGCCCGCTCACGAGACGGTGCGGAGGGTCTCGGCAGCCGCGATGGCACGCAGCACCGCCGCGGCCTTGTTCTCGCACTCGGCGTGCTCGGCCGCGGGGTCGCTGTCGGCCACCAGCCCGGCGCCGGCCTGCACGACGGCCCGCCCGTCGTGCAGCACCGCTGTCCGGATCGCGATGGCCATGTCCATGTCGCCCGAGGCGCCGAGATAGCCGACGCAGCCGCCGTACAGGTTGCGACGGACCGGTTCGAGGGACTCGATGATCTCCATCGCCCGGACCTTGGGCGCCCCGGACAGGGTGCCGGCCGGGAACGTCGCGGTCAGCACGTCGAAGGCCGACCGGCCCGGGGCGACCTGACCGACGACGGTCGAGACGATGTGCATCACGTGCGAGTAGCGCTCGACCGACATGAAGTCGACGACGTCGACGGTGCCCGGCGAGCAGACGCGACCGAGGTCGTTGCGTCCGAGGTCGACGAGCATGACGTGTTCCGACCGCTCCTTGGGGTCAGCGAGCAGCTCGGTGCCGAGCGCCAGGTCCTCCTCCGGCGTCGCGCCGCGCGGACGGGTGCCCGCGATGGGGTGCAGCACGGCCTCGCCCGAGGACACGGTCACGAGCGCCTCGGGCGAGGAGCCCACGACGTCATAGGGGCTTTCGCGGCCGGCGAACCGCAGCAGGTACATGTACGGCGAGGGGTTGGTCGCGCGGAGCACCCGGTAGACGTCGAGCGCGTCCACGTCGGTCGCCATCTCGAACCGCTGCGACAGCACGACCTGGAAGGCGTCACCGGCTCGGATGTGCTCCTTCACGGTCTCGACGCCGGCCATGTAGGCCTCCGCACCGGACCGCGACGTGACGACCGGCGTCGCCGCCAGGTCGACGACGGCGACCGACGGCTCGCCGGGCTTGGCGAGGTCGGCGGCCATCGCGTCGAGCCGGGCCACCGCGTCGTCGTACGCCCCGCCACGCACCACGTTGGCGATGAGCCAGACCGAGCCGTCGCTGTGGTCGAGGACCGCGAGGTCGGTGGCCAGCATCATCGTGAGCTCGGGCATCCCCAGCTCGTCGGGCACCGTCGAGGGCAGCCGCTCCATCCGACGTACGGCATCGTAGGAGAGGTAGCCGACCAGGCCGCCGGTGAACGGCGGGAGGTCGTCGAGGTGCGGGGACTGCAGGAGCGCATGGGCCTCGCGGAGCGCCTCGAGTGGATCAGCGGACGTCGTCGGCAGGCCGTCGCCGAGCCAGAGCGCAGCGCCGTCGCGTTCGGTGAGGACCGACGCGCAGCGGACGCCGACGAAAGACCAGCGCGACCACTGCTTGCCCTGCTCCGCGGACTCCAGCAGGAAGGTGCCCGGTCGGTTCTGGGCGAGCTTCCGGTAGACCCCGACTGCCGTCTCACCGTCGGCGAGCAGCCGCCGCACCACCGGGACCAGGGGCTGGTCCAGGGCTGCGAAGTCCGACGCTGACGGGGTGGTGACCCCGAACCTCATGGTCGCGTGCCCTCCACGGCCGGCAGCGGCATCGCGTCGAAGCACGTCCGGTCGCCGGTGTGGCAGGCACCCCCCACCTGGTCGACGCGCACGAGCAGGGTGTCGCCGTCGCAGTCGAGCGCGACGGACTTGACCCACTGCTGCGAGCCCGAGGTCTCGCCCTTGACCCAGTACTCCTGGCGGGAGCGCGACCAGTAGGTGCAGCGGCCCGTCGTCAGCGTGCGGTGCAGCGCCTCGTCGTCCATCCAGCCGACCATGAGCACCTCGCCGGTGTCGTGCTGCTGGCAGACCGCCACGACGAGGCCGT
>JAWWOJ010000043.1:0-2742 GCA_033851885.1 Frankiales bacterium
GGCCGGTGCTGGTGGCCGAATGCGACCAGGGCGGGGGAGACCTCGTCTACCGGTTGCCCGCCGAGGGCGGTGGGATGCTCAACCCGGCACGTGGCCTGCTCAGCCTGGCGGCGACCGCCCGGCGCGGCCTGCGGCCGGACCAGATCGGCGAGCATACGCAGCGGCTCGTCGGTGGCATGGATGTGCTGGCCGGCCTCACCAATGCCGAACAGGCCCAGGGACTGACCTGGCTGTGGGGACCTCTCGGGCGGTGTTTCGCCAGCCTGCATCCCATCGACGTCCTCGCCGACTGCGGCCGGCTCGGTGCCGGCGGCCCGCTCAACGACCTGCTGCGCGAGGCGGACATGATCGTGCTGTTCACCCGGCCTTCGCTGGAGCAGGTCGCCCACCTCCGGGAACGCGTGACGGCCCTGGCCTCGGTCGAGTCCAGGACCCGGCCGCCGATCGGCATCGTGGTGATCGCCGACCCGCGCGACTACCGAAGCTCGATCGCCGAGGTCGACCGGATCGTCACCCAGGCCGAGCTGCCCGCGACGGTTCTGGGGGGTTTCGCCTATGACGCCAAGGGAGCCGAAATGCTCCGCGGGCAGTGGGGCGGCCGGCTGGATCGCTCGCTGCTCATCCGCTCGGCCCGCGAACTCGCCGGAGTCCTGCTGGGACGGCTGACGGTTCCGGGATCACCGGCCGCAGGCCTGCCCCCGTCGGTGACGTCGGCGCCGCTGGTGCCGCCGGCCGGTCCGCGTTCCCGCCAGTCCGGGCCGCCGTCACCCCCCGCCGGCGGGCAGCCGAGTCGTTCCGGCCCGCTGGCACCTCCGGCACAGCCCAGGCACGCGGGGTCTCCGACTCCTCCCGTCACCCCGCGACCGACTCATCCCGAGGGCATGGCCCCGGTGACACCCGCTCCGCGAGTCGAGGGGGGGCGGTAGATGGACCACGGTCTGGTCAAGCGGCTCCGTCAGGAGGTCGGCGACCGGCTGGCCCAGCAGCGTCGTCTCGACGCCGCCAGCGGGCTCGCTCCGATGTCCAGCGAGGACGAGCGGCAGTTCGCGCGTGCCATCATCTCCCAGGTTCTCGAGGAGTTCGCCCGTGGTGAGATCACCTCGGGCCGCCGTCCGCCTACCGCGGAGGAAGAGGAGGCGCTGGCCGCCGGAGTCCATGCCGCGCTGTTCGGTGTCGGCCGGCTACAGCCGCTGCTCGAGGATCTCGAGATCGAGAACATTGACATCAACGGCTGCGACCAGGTCTTCATCGGTTACGCCGACGGTCGCGAGGTCATGGGTGAACCGGTCGCCGAGTCCGACGAAGAGCTCGTCGAGCTGATCCAGATTCTCGCCGCCTACAGCGGGCTGTCCTCCCGCCCCTTCGACACCGCCAACCCGCAGCTCGACCTGCGGCTGCCGGACGGATCCCGGCTGTCGGCCGTCATGGACGTCACCCTCCGGCCCGCGCTGTCGATCCGCCGGGCTCGGATGGGCAAGGTCTTCCTCTCCGACCTGGTGGGCAACGGCACGTTGAGCGCCGAGCTGGGCCAGTTCCTCAGGGCCGCCGTGCTGGCCCGGAAGAACATCATGCTGGCCGGGGCCACCAACGCGGGCAAGACCACCATGCTGCGCGCGATCGCCAACGAGATCCCGTCGCAGGAACGCCTCATCACGGTGGAGCGGGCACTGGAGCTCGGTCTCGACCAGTTCCCGGAGCTGCATCCCAACTGCGTGGCGTTCGAGCAGCGACTGCCCAACTCCGAAGGCCAGGGAGCGATCTCCATGGCCGAGCTGGTCCGCCGGTCGCTCCGCATGAACCCCTCGCGGGTCATCGTCGGTGAGGTCCTCGGCGACGAGATCGTCACCATGCTCAACGCGATGACCCAGGGCAACGACGGCTCCCTCTCGACCATCCACGCGAACTCCTCGATGGAGGTCTTCAACCGCGTCGCGACCTATGCCATCCAGTCCGAGGAACGGCTGCCCATCGAGGCCACCCACATGCTCATCGCCGGTGCCATCGACTTCGTCGTCTTCATCGAGAAGCGCAACGACTACGTCCAGGGCGGCCGGCTCCGGCGGTTCGTGTCCAGCGTCCGTGAGGTCACCGGCTGTGATGGCCGGGTGCTGTCCAGCGAGGTCTTCGCCTCGGGCCGGGACGGGTTTGCGGTGTCCGCCGCCCCCATCTCCTGCATGGACGACCTGGCCGAACACGGCTATGACCCGCGGGGGGCGATGTGGCAGTGAACAGGAGGGCCCGCTGATGTTCGGGCTCGACGTCATGGAAGCGGTCGTCTCGGGGGCGGTGTTCGGCGGTGGTGTGCTGCTGCTGGTCATGTCACTGCGAGGCTTCCCGGTACGCCCCGGTAAGCCGGCGAGTAAACGCGACCTCCAGCAGACGTTCCACACCTTCGGCAGGCGTATCGCGATCGCGGTCGGCGTGGGGGCGGTGGTACTGATCGCCACGCAGTGGGTGGTCGCGGCGGTGGGCGCCGCGCTGCTGGTGCTCGGCTGGAACGGCATCGCGGGCGGTGCGGGCGAGGAGCGCCAGGCGATGGTGCGCCTCGAGGCCCTGGCGGCCTGGACCGAATCGCTGCGCGACACGATCGCCGGGGCGGTCGGGCTGGAGCAGGCCATCCCGTCGTCACTGCGGGCTGCGGCTCCGGCTCTGCAGGCGCCGCTACGCATTCTCGTCGACCGCATGCACACGCGGATGCCGATGGCGGACGCGTTGCGCAGGTTCGCCGACGACATCGACGAT
>JAWWOJ010000063.1:0-2719 GCA_033851885.1 Frankiales bacterium
CAAACGGTATGTCGAAAACCAGCGGAACGCCTGACGGGCTGTTCGGGGCGACGCCCATCCGCCTTAACGGCGGATGCGCGTTCCCTGACCTGCTCCGCAAGGGCCCCGTCTCCTCCCCACGGCTAAAGCCGGGGGTTTCCACGGAAGGAATCGGATGACGGCGGTCGCCGCGGCACCGGAGCAGCCGGGCAAGGTCAAGTCCTTCCTGAAGCTGGTCGCGATCGAGCATTCCGTGTTCGCGCTGCCGTTCGCCTACCTGTCGGCGCTGGTCGCGATGGATCGCGAGGGCACCGGGGTGCACTGGCTCGATCTGCTGCTGGTCACGATCGCGATGGTCTCCGGCCGCACTTTCGCCATGGCGGCCAACCGGATCCTGGACCGCAAGATCGACGCGCAGAACCCGCGTACGAAGAACCGGGAGCTCGTCACCGGCGCCGTGAGCGTCCGCACCGCCTGGACCGGGGCGATCGTCTCGCTGGTCGTGCTCTTCCTGGCCGCCGCCCTGCTCAACCCGCTCTGCCTGGTGCTCTCGCCGCTCGCCATCATCCCGCTGGTGATCTACCCGTACGCGAAGCGGTTCACGAATTTCCCGCACTACGTGCTGGCGTTCGCCCAGGCGGTGGCGCCGGTCGGGGCCTGGCTGGCGATCACCGGCACCTTCCACGGCTCGGGCCCGGCCTGGCTGCTGGGCGTCGCGGTCGGCCTGTGGATCGGCGGCTTCGACATCATCTACGCCTGCCAGGACGTCGAGGTCGACCGGCGGATCGGGGTGCACTCGACGCCGGCCCGGTTCGGCGTGCGCACCGCGTTGCACATCTCGACCGTCACCCACATCGTGACCTTCGTGCTCTTCGTCTGGTTCGGCCAGTTGGTCGGGCTCGGCTGGCTGTGGTGGGTCGGGCTGGCGCTGACCGCCGGCGCCTTCGGTTATCAGCACGTGGTGGTCACCCCCACCGACCTGAGCAAGGTGAACCGGGCGTTCTTCACCGCCAACGGCTTCGTCGGCATCGCGCTGTTCATCTTCGCCGTCCTCGACCTCTCCCTCCGCTAGAAAAAGATGTAACCGCCGAGAGGCCTGGCTCCGTCTTATGGCCGTGAGCGACAGAGATACGGAGTTCCGGGACTTCGTCACCGTGCAGATGGAGCCGCTGCGCGGACTGGCATACCTCACGTGCGGGAATTGGCAGTCGGCCGAGGACGCAGTCCTCACCGTGCTGGCCAAGCTGTACGTGAAGTGGCGAAGAGTGGACAACCACGCCAGCTACGCGCGTACGGCTGTGGTCCGGGCGGCTATCGACGAGACCCGACGGCCCTGGTGGCGCCGGGAGCACTCGCAAAGCCATGCGATGCCGGACCACCCGCACCCGGACGACAGCACCCAGGCGGTGGACGAACGGCTGCGCGTGCGGGAAGCGCTGCAGCAGTTGTCACCGCGGCTGCGGGCCGTCCTGACGTTGCGCTACCTCGAGGGGCTCAGCGTTCATGACACCGCGGAGGCACTGCGCTGTCCCGAGGGCACGGTCAAGAGCTACACCTCTCGAGGGCTGGAAGCGCTCCGCCAGACCCTCGGCGCCGAGGTCTTCGTCAACAAGGAGTTTCATCGTGAAGCACGAGCTTTCTGAGATGTTGGCGGCCAGCAAGGAAAATCCGCCACCGCCCCGATACACGGTCGAAGACGCCCTTACCGCCGGTCGCAAGCGGCAGAGCCGCCGCCGGGTGCTCTTCGCGGGCGCCGGATCGGCTGCCGCGGTCGTCGCGGTCGCCGCCGCCATCGCTGTGCCGCAGATCGTCACCCGTACGTCCCCCAACCCGTCCACCGTCAAGAACGCGGCGCCCGCCGCCAGCGGCACCAAGAAGCCGGCGTTGTTCGCCTACCCGGTGAAGGACTTCACCGGCAACATCGCCCCGTTCAAGTCCGGTGACCTCGCCGTCTCCGGGACCGTCCAGGTGACGACGAGCTATGAGCTGGCGACCATCGTCGCCCCCGGCAAGGGCACGTCTTTCCAGGACGCACAGGGCAAGATCCACACGACCGCCAACGACATCGGCACCGTCGTGATCTACCGCGCGGGCGTTTTCAGCCCGTCGGTGGCGATCAAGTCCGGCAGCAAGGTCACGGTCGGCGGGAAGCCGGGCTACTACACGGCCGGTAAGGCCGCGCCCACCGGAAACAAGAAGCTCGGGGTGAGCTCCTCGCCCGCGACCCTGACCTGGGAGTACGCGGACGACTCGTGGGCGGTCGTGACCACGAGCGGCTGGGCCAAACTTACCCGGGACGACATGATCAATCTCGCCCAAAATGTGACCTCTGCCACAGCTGAGGAGATGGCGGTCGACTTCAAGCTCGGCTACGTCCCGAAGGGCTTCGTGCTGGAGGCGGCCGGCCCCTCGGACTCCGGGATGCAGACGCCGATGGACGGCGAATCGTTCCTCCGGGTAGTCAAGGGCGGCACCGATTACACCGGCCTCACCCAGCCGATCCTGGACGCGCCGGTCGTGGGCGGCAAGCAACTCGCGACCCTGTCGTTGGCCGTCTACCCGAGCTGGTACAGCAAGCACGCCGGCAACGTGACCGGCACCTGCCTCGGCGGTCAGCAGCTCTGCTACAAGACGACCAAGGACGGCAAGTTCGTGGTCGAGCTGAGCGGTGGCGGCTTCCTGCCCGACTCCGAGCTGCTCAAGGTTGTCAAGGGGGTCAGCTTCGCCGACCCGACCGACG
>JAWWOJ010000124.1:0-8011 GCA_033851885.1 Frankiales bacterium
GAGCTCCGGATCGCCGAGCCGTCGGCGTACCAGGTCTGCTTGGGGCTCGGACGCGCGTTCCAAGGCCATGGCGACCAGGACCGTGCGCTTGCCCTCGCGCAGGTCGTCGCCGGCGGGCTTGCCCGTGACGGCAGGGTCGCCGAAGACACCGAGGAGGTCGTCGCGGAGCTGGAACGCGATGCCGAGCGGCAGTCCGTAGGCGGTGTAGGCGTCGAGGACTTGGGGCGTGGCGCCGGCGGTGGTCGCGCCCAGGTGGAGGGGCTCGACGATCGTGTACTTGGCGGACTTGTAGCGGGCGACGCGCAGTGCGGACGCGACGGTGCCGGACCCGCTCACCTGCTCGAGCAGGTCGAGATACTGACCGGCCATCAGTTCGGCGCGCATGGTGTCGAAGACCTTGCGGCTCGCCTCGGTGACGAGACCGGAGCCGACGAGCATCTCGTCGGACCAGGAGAGGCAGAGGTCGCCGAGCAGGATGGCGGCGCCCATGCCGAACTGGTCGCTGCCGTGCAGCCCGGCGAAGCGCTTGTGCACGGCGGGTCGGCCGCGCCGGGTGGCGCTGCCGTCCATCACGTCGTCGTGGATGATCGCCGCGGCCTGGAACATCTCGAGCGCGGCGGCAGCGCGTACCAGGTCGTCGGTGTCCTTGCCGCCGGCGCCGAGGTGGCCCCAGAAACAGAAGCCGGGGCGCAGCCGCTTGCCGCCGGACAGGAAGGCGCGGACCTCGTCCACCATCGGGGCGAGCTCGTCGGCCATCCGCAGCAGCGGCGGCTCGTGGTCGTCGAGGAAGGCGTCGAGAGCCTGCTGCACGCGAGCGCGCAGGCCGCATCGGTCCAGGACGCTCATGGGCCGCAACCCTAGACTGCGCTTCGTGATGGGTACCTCGATCAAGGACCTGCTCGCCGCCGGCGAGCGGACCTTCTCCTTCGAGTTCTTCCCGGCGCGCACCGAAGACGGCGAGCGGCTGCTCTGGCAGGCCATCCGCGAGCTCGAGTCGCTGCGGCCGCACTTCGTCTCGGTGACCTATGGCGCGGGCGGTTCGACGCGCGCGACCACGGTCGCGATGACCGAGCGCATCGCGCAGGAGACGACCCTCACCCCGCTCGGCCACCTCACCGCGGTCAACCACAGCGTCGCGGAGCTCCGGAACATCGTCGGGCAGTACGCCGCGGCCGGGGTCAAGAACGTGCTCGTGCTCCGCGGCGACCCGCCCGGCGACCCGCAGGCGGACTGGGTGCCGCACCCTGAGGGCTTCGCGTACGCCGGTGAACTGGTCGAGCTCGTCAAGGCCATCGGCGACTTCTCGGTCGGCGTCGCGGCGTTCCCGGACAAGCACCCTCGCTCGCCGTCCATCGAGGCCGACGTCGACTTCTTCGTCCGCAAGTGCCGTGCCGGTGCCGACTTCGCCATCACCCAGTTCTTCTTCGGCGTCGACGACTACCTGCGGCTGCGTGACCGCGTCCTGGCGTCCGGGTGCGAGGTCCCGATCATCCCGGGGATCATGCCCGTGACCAACGTCGCGAGCATCGAGCGGATGGCGGTCCTGTCGGGCGCCGCGCTGCCGACGGCGCTGGCCGATCGGCTGCACGCGGTTGCCGACGACCCGCTCGCCGTCCGCGAGATCGGCGTCGAGGTGGCGACCGAGCTGTCCGACCGGCTGCTCCACGAGGGCGCCCCCGGGCTGCACTTCATCACCCTCAACCGGTCGACGGCGACCCGCGAGATCTGGGACCGGCTGGGCCTGTCAGCTCACACTGTGACGCCATGAAGCTCGTCCACCGCGTCCGCACGTCGGCCTCCCCGGCCGTGGTCTGGAGCGTGCTCGGCACCCCGACGAACTGGCCGCTGTTCGACCTGTTCCTCAGCAAGGTCAAGGGCTCCAGTCGCGCAGCCGAGGTCGGCCAGCACCTCGTCGGGGTGAGCCGTTGGACCGTGCTCGGTATCCCCCTGGACGTGCTCGACGTCGACCCCGAGCGGCGGCTCGTCATGCGCGTCCGCACCGCCCCGGGCATCAGCGAGGAGCTCACCTTCGTCCTGACCCCCACCACCAAGGGGGGCACCGACATCCGGGTGTCGATCGTGGTCGAGGGCCTGTTCGCCCGGCCGGCAGCGCCGCTCCTCTGGCTTGCCAACGGCGTCAATGCGCGGCTGCTCGCAACCCGCACCTCCACGATGGCCCGCGCCGCCCGGCGTACTCACCAGACCGTGGCGTGACGCCGGAGGAGCACCTGCACCGTTGGCAGGAGCTCCATGGCGTCGAGGCATCGTGGCTGGTACGGCGGTGGCTGCGGCTCGTGCTGTGGGTGAGTCGTCCGCTGCGGGTTCCGCCGTGGACGGTGACGCTGGCCGGCGTCGCGGTCCTCGTGGCTGCTCTGCTCGCGCCGCTGCCCGTCGCCGCTGCCCTCGTCCTGCTCTCCGGCCTGCTCGACGGCGTCGACGGGTGCGTCGCCGTGCTCCAGGGCAAGGCCTCCGACCTCGGTCGTCGTCTCGACCACGCTGCCGACCGGATCGGGGAGCTGCTGTTCGGGGTCCTGCTCTGGCGGGCCGGCGCTCCGGTGTGGGTGGCGGTGATCGCCGTGGTCCTCATGCTGGCCGTCGAGGGGCTCCGACGAGGGTCGGTGCTGACGGTGGGGGAGCGGCCGGTGCGGGTGCTGTTCACCGCGTCGGCACTGGTCGGCTGGCCGCTGGTGTGGACCTGGGTGCTGGTCGGCCTCTCCGTGGTGGCTCTGGCGCAGCTGGGCGGTCGTGAGCGGATCGTGACCTGACCGTGCCTGTTCCGCGCTCCCCTCGGAAGGCTCGCGAGCCTACGGTCGGCGCGTGGGCCCTGAGCGCTCCTCCCGACTCGACCGCTTTGCGGGCGTCGGGCTGTTGCGGGCCGACCTCGAGACCGAGGACCCGGTCCTGCTCATCGACAGCCACCTGCACGGGGACGACGACTCCATCTGCCCGCGCTGCCTGACCTGGATCGACGAGCGTGACTTCGTACGTAGGACGGCGTACGGACTGCTCCAGCACGAGGTCTGCCAGGCCTAGCTGGCTGTCTCAGAATCTTCTGCGCAGCGCTTGCGTTCGAATATGGATGCGAGTAAGCTGGGCGGATGGGTGCATCCAGGGGCGTGGATGAGGAGGTGCTCGACCGGCTCGCGGACTACGACCGGGAGGATGCGCACCGCTTCGCTGCCCGGGCGCTGGATCTGGTGGAGTTGGAGCGGTACGCCAAGGGCAGTACCCGGAGTGCTTTTGTGCTGTTGGAGGTCGCGACCACCTGCAACATCAGTCAGCAGTCCGCGGCGCTGCGGATGACGCAGGCGCATCGGCTGGTCGATGAGCTCCCGAACACGCTGTTGCGGTTGCATACCCGGCAGTTGTCGGTGGGGCAGGGTCTGGCGGTGTTGGAGGAGACCGCGCAGGTCGCGGTCGAACTGCTCGGTCAGGTGGAGGCGCGGCTGTTCCCGGCCGTTGTCGGGATGACACCGGCGGATACCCGCCGCCAGGTCAGGGCGGTCGTCGCGGCGGTCGATCATGAGGCCGCCGAGCGCCGCCGGCGGGGTAAGCGTAAGGAGCGCCGTACCTGGGTCAGTGACCGTGGTGACGGTCGGGTGCTGGGTGGGATCGAGATGAGCGCCGAGGACGGCGTGTTGTGGCATGACGCGTTGTCGGAGCTGGTCCGGCTGGTGTTCCCGGCCGGCGAGCACCGGACGCTGGATCAGCAGCGCGCCGATGTCGCGGCGCTGCTCCCGCAGGTGCTGCTCCAGACCCGTGCGGGGATGTCGCCGGTGCAGGTCCTGAAGCGGCTACTCGGGCTCCCCGTCGACAGCCCAGACGAGCGGGCGCTGGAGCGGTCGCTGGTGCGGGTCCGGCGTCGGGTCCAGGCGGTCGTGACGGTCCCGGTCGAGACCGGCCTGGACCTCACCGACCAGCCCGGTGACCTCCGCAGCTACGGTCCGCTGACCGCCGGGCACTGCCGTGAACTGCTCGCCGCCGCCGACCTGCGCAAGGCCTGCGTGGAACTGTCCACCGGCCGGCTGATCGCGCTCGAGGACACCCTGGTGCGCGGCCCGGCCGGTCAGGTCGAGCAGACCCTGCTCGCGATGGTCACCCGCAGCACCGACCTCGAGAGCCGCGTCGAGGAGCAGCACGACCCCTCAGCCGGGCTCACCGACTTCATCCGGCTCCGCGACACCCGCTGCGTCGGCCCGAACTGCAGCCAACCCGCCCACATCTGCGACACCGAACACGCCACCCCCCACCCGACCGGACCCACCGCCGCGACCAACCTGGCACCAGTGAGCCGGCGCTGCCACAACAGCAAAAGCTGGGGCGGCTGGACCCTCACCCCGCACCCCGACGGATCCGTCACCTGGACCAGCCCCCTCGGCCGCACCCACACCCGCCCCCCACGCCAGCTACCACCCGACCTCACCACCCTCCAGATGCCCTGGACCCGACACACCCCCACCGTCGACAGCCCGTCAGGCAACGGCAACGACGACCCAGCACCACACGTCGACCCGCCCTTCTAAACCCGCCCAACCCCGAGCCCACAGGCATGCCCTAGTACTGGTAGCCGCCCTTCGTTGTGGGGGTGGCGGTCGCGGGCGTGCTCTGCCCGGTGAGCGAGCCGGCTGCGGTGAGGGCGTGCCAGGTGCCGCCGAAGCTGTGGATGCCGTCACCGTTGCCGTCGCCAGGGCCGCTGTCGCCGGAGAACTCATACAGCAGCCAGCCGTTGTAGGTCGGGTAGGTCTCGCCGTTGGCCTTCTTGCTGCCCAGCAGTCCAGCGTGTGCCCCCGGGCCTGCGGCCGGGGCACTGAGGCCGTCGGGGAGCGGCACATCAGGCCAGGCCTTGGTGCAGCCGGTGGAGTCCTCGCACGGCAGGTTGTGTCGACTGCCGGAGCTGAGCACATAGACCGTGCGACCCCGGCCGTCGACCAGCACCGTGCCGAGCCCTGACACCTTCCCGGTGCTGAACATCGAGCCGGGTGCCGCCGCGGCGCTGGTCGGCGTAGCGGTGGGGCTCCCCGCAGCCGGGCCACTCCCATAACTGTTGGAAGACGCGCCGCACCCGGCGATCAGCACCAGGCCCGCCAGGGTGCCGGTAACGGTGACAGTGCGGTACATGGGAATCATCAACCCTTGCCTCTCGGTAGGAACCCATCGTCTGTCGGAACGCGGTCTGGCGGCAGACGACCATGGGCCTAGGACCTCAGCCCCAGCCGGAGCCATCCGCCCCCACGCGCGAGATCGCCGTACCCTCGCTGCGGCGGGAGGAGGAACCATGAACGGTCGACTGCGCAGGCCCCTGATGGCCCTGTCAATCGTCCTGGTGCTGGTCGGACTCGGCTATGGCGCACAGTCGGCCGCTACCGCGGACGGCGGGCTTTGCGGGTCCTCACTCCACTGGTACTTCGGAAACCCCTCGACCACCGGCGGCGAGGTGTCCTTGAGCCAGCGGGCGGTGACCGATGGGCAGTGCAGGACGTCGGCACGCCAGCACGTGGAGCGGGGGGCAGTGGCGCTGGTCGTCGGGCTGCTGTTGGGCACCGCGACCGTGTCGCTGAGTCGTCGTCACCAACTCCTACGGACGTGAAGCGTGTCGTGGGCGCGCTGGTGCTCCTGCTGGCTGCATGCGGGGTCCGCACAGGACTGCCCTTGACCGGCTGGGATCGGGATGCGAGTCCGGCGGCGTGGACGGGCCCGGAGCACGCACCTTCCTGCCGCAGGACGGCGCGTGGGTCCAGGTGACCAGCATCGACCTGTCATCGGCCCGCGACATGAGGCACAAGACGACCGAGGCATACGGAGGGGAGTTCCTCCTGAGCGGCGGTGACCAAGCGGCCAAGGCGCTTCTACATAAGCCGGTCACCGCCCTGGTGATGCACGGCAGCATCGCGCAGGACGTACGCAGCGCGCTCGCGTCCTCGGCCAAGGTGTACGCCCACGTTGGAGGGTCGACGGCGTCCGCTACCGACCTCGTGCAGTACGCGGTCGCAGTGAGCACCTCGTCGTTCGCCTTTCTGGGCGAATGCGAGCACCGGGTGTTGACCGCTCCCCTGCCCACGATGTTCGGCGATCGGGCGCAGTCCGTCGTCGACTCGATGATCGGCGCGACCAAGGCCGAGCTGACTGCGCTGTTCAGTACGACAAGCCCTGCAGCGTGATCGATGCCGCAAGGGTGCTGACCCTCCGGTCCAAGGCCGACGGGCGCTACCGATCGTTCCCGGTCGGGGCGCTCACGTTGACCGTCACCGGCCCGGTGCCGCGGCGTACGAGGACGACCTCAGCAGTGCCGTCCGTCGGGTTGCCCTCGCGGTGCACGGTGTGCGGCGGCACGTGCAGGAAGTCGCCGGGGCGGCCCTCCACCACGCCGTCGGTGGTCTCGACGGCGATGGCACCCTCCACGACGTAGATCACGGTGTCGTGGTCGCCGTGGTGGTGCCAGCCGCTCGTGACGCCTGCCTCGGTGAGTGCCCGGCCCGACCAGAGATCGCCGGTCACGATGGCCTGCTCACGAGCGACGCCGGGTGTGGGGTCTGCCGGTGTCAGCGAGTCGGCGGACACCTTGCGCACGGTCATGCCGTGACGCTACCGATGAGGCCGGCGACGATGCGGGCCGACAGGGCGACGAGGGGGAGCCCGCCGCCCGGATGGGAGGAGCCGCCGACCAGGAAGAGCCCAGGAACGGGGGACCGGTTGGCGGGCCGCAGAAAGGCAGCGACCGGGCCGTTCGAGGAGGTGCCGTAGATCGCGCCTCCGACGGCCCCGGTGCGGGCCTCGAGATCGGCGGGGGTGATGACCTGGCGCCACAGCACCCGGTCGCGCACGTCGAGGCCGCGGCGGGCCAGGACCTCCAGCACGTGGTCGGCGTAGCCGGGCTGCGCGTGCCAGTCGACCGGGCCGTGCCGGGGAGCGTTGACCAGGACGAAGAGGGCCTCGTGACCGTCCGGGGCCATGCCGGGGGGGCGGCTCACGAAGACGGTGGGGTCGTCGGCCGGGCGCGTGCCGAAGACGGCATCGAACTCCAGGTCGTCGTGCTCCGGGAACCACACGTTGTGGTGGGCCAGCCCCTCCGTCGTACCGCGGAGCGCGAGGAGCAGCACGAAACCGGACAGCGACGGTGTGGCGCGGGCCAGCCGCCGCGACGCCGGCGGGCAGTGGACGAGGTCGCGGTAGAGGTGCGCGGCGTCCGCGTCGGAGACCACGACGTCCGCGGTGACCTCGCCGTCTTCGAGCGTGACCGTGGGCGGCGCGATCCGGACGGCGCGTCGGCCCAGCTGCACGTCGACGCCGAGCGACAGGCAACGGTCCATCAGCGCCTCGGCCAGGCCGTAGAGCCCGCCGGGCACCCACCAGCCGCCGAAGGCGTGCTCGACGAACGGCACCGCGGCGAGGGCCGCGGGGGCGCGCCTCGGATCGGAGCCGGTGTAGGTGGCATAGCGGTCCAGCACCATCCGCAGCCGCGGGTCGCGCAGGTGCCGGCGACCGAGGTCGCGCAGCGTGCGTCCCGGAGCCAGCGTCGCGAGGTCGCCGGGGTGCTTCAGCGTCAGCGCGGCCAGGCTCCGCGACCCGTGCAGTGCAGACTCGAGGAATGGCTTCTTCGACGCCTGCCAGATGCGACCCGCCCGCTCCAAGAACGATGCCCAGTCGTCACCCGCACCGGGTGCCCAGGCCTCGAGGTTGTCCAGCACCTCCGTTCCGGAGTCGAAGGACGACCCGTCCGTGAAGCGGTGCCGGATCAGCGGCTCGACCCGCTCGAACGACAGGCCAGCGGGCCAGCCGCCCGTCGCGTCGAAGAGCTCCTCGAAGATCTGCGGCATCGTGAGCAGCGACGGTCCGGTGTCGAAGACGAAGCCGTCCTTCTCGAAGCGGCCGAGCTTGCCGCCGACGACAGGTGCCGCCTCGACGAGGGTGACGTCGTGCCCCGTCGCGGCGAGCCGCGCTGCTGCGGCTAGCCCCCCGACCCCGGCCCCGACCACGACCACTCTCACAGGACTCGACCCTTCCAGGTCCGCTC
>JAWWOJ010000145.1:0-5410 GCA_033851885.1 Frankiales bacterium
CTCTGGGTGGCTTATCCGGTCGCCGAAGGCCGCGAACACAGTTTCGGTGGCGCTTGCCAGGCTGCCCCCAGCTTCACCCAGCCGCTGCATCATGGGCGCTGGCCGCGTGCCTGAGGCAGACGAGGCCATCGGGCAGGTGGGCCGATGGGTGCGATCCAGGCTGAGTCTCGACGACACGCGCCATCGGTTATGTCCAGCGGCTAATCTTTGCGCGTCGTATCCTCGACGACGCCAAGGGTCTCGTTTGCTAGCGGGAACCACCATGTGGGTCGGTCTGTTTCTGAACTCCACGACATCCATTCAACTCGCTGTGAACCTACATGATTGTCGATTCTCATTTGACAAACGATGGTGGTGGCGGCGGGTGATCGACGCCGCACCGGCGGCATCCTCGTCTGGACCCTATCGATCGAAGATGCGCTCGGCCGTTGTCTGAAGGATGTTCTTGCGCGGCTGCGGCAACAGCTCTAGGTCGGTTAGGCTCTGGCGCACGGTCTTTGAGAAGGCTGACTTCTTCTCGTCGACTGCCGACGTGAAGGCATCTCGAAGGCCCTGCTTGTAGCTGCAACCAGCTCCGTCAGCCCAGATGACAAGCTTGGCTGCCAGTGGCCAATCTCCGCTCGTTGAGCGTGCAAGCAGATCCAGACGGAGGGGGTTCCCGGACCGCGACGACCGCGATCGCGACCTGATGTCGGTCCTCGCCGAGGGTTCGTGGAGGAATGAGTCCTTGGTCGGGACGACTGCCCGTCCACGCGAAGAGTGGTCGATCGCGACAGGCCGGGTTGTCGGAGCCGACGGTTAGGTTGAAGGCAAGGTCCACCATCGCGAGGGCCCACGAGCCGGAGGTAGTAGATGGAGCCCGTCACGATGATTGCGGCGGCGGTCGCGATTGGAGCGTCCGAGGGTGTGCGCGAAACGGCCAAGAAGACGATCACCGATGCGTACGCCGCGCTGCGGAACTGGCTCGGGAGCAAGTACGGCTCGGTGACCGCCGAGATCAGCGGTCTCGAACAGGAGCCGGAAGAGGAGCTTCGGCGTGCGCTACTGGCCAAGAAGCTCGCCGCGGCCGGTGCGAACGACGACCCGGAGTTGCGGAAGCTCGCGCAGACTCTGTTGACCGTGGTCGAGGAGCAAGAGCCGGGCGCACCGGCGACGGTGGGCGTGCGCTTGCGGCGCGCATCCGTTGGCGGCGACATCGAGATCGCCGACGTCGCGGTCGAGGGCGGTAGCGGTGTGCTCGCCGAGGACATCACCGCGGACGGCTCATTGCGGATCAGCGGCGTGTCGGCCCGTGGCACCCAGGAGCCGCCCCACCCTCCCGTGGCGCGGGAGCAGTAGCCAGCGAGCCTGCTTCCGCGCAGTCCTTCACCTCGGCCCAGCGAAACGTCAACGTCGGTCGCGACAACATCACCAACGTCACGTTCGGCACCAGGGAGGCCGGCAACAGCGGTGGTCGCATCCGCGCGGTCACCGTCTCGGTCGAACCGGTGCCGATCGGAAAGAATCTCTGGGCGGTGAAGGTGAACAACGGGACCTCCGGACCCATCACCGACCTCGAGGTCGACGTGTACCTCGTCGATGAGACAGGCTCACGTTTGGAGAGCAGGTGCCTGCCTGCGAAGGGGCGCTTCTCGCTTGAGGACCTGGCGCGTGAGGTGTTCACTATGACCCTCAGCGGTGGGCTGGGTGCCATCGGTCAGCAAGCCCAGTCGATGTACTCAGGACTGCCAGGCGGGATGAGTTTCGGCGGCCCACAGTTCGGGCAGCTGGGTTCCTACGCTCCGATGATGTCCAGTCACATCGTGAACTCGCCCCAGGTTTCGGCGTTCCTCCGCAGCGCACAGCAGCAGATGGTCGACAGGTTCCCGCGCGTTGTCCCCGCCGGTCAGTCCGCGGGCGTCCTCTACATCGCCGACGCCGGTGAGGTGCGTGCCGACCTCCAGTTCGCAGACGAGGTGGGTGACCTCTGGCGGCGACGGTTCGGGGAACCCCCGGAGCCGGTGCTTCAGGGCGAGTAAGTCGCTCTGTCGGTCCCCGGCCCTACGATGCGCCGGTGGCGAGTAAGCGCAACCGGTCCCGCAAGCCGAAGGGCAACGCCCCAGCCGGACCCAAGCTGGCGTACGAGTTGTTCTCCGAACTCAACGCGACCTTCTACGAGGACGACCCCAGCGAGTACCTGCTCGTCAAGATCGAGGCCGTGACGCTGATGCTGGCGCCGGCCGAGGCACTGACGCCCGCGTACGAGTCCGAGCGGGTTGTGGGAGCCTCCCGGCGCGTGGGCACACCGGTCCCGTCCAAGGAGGCGCGTGACCGATACGTGCGCACCGAGTGCGTCCTGGTGCTGCACCACGCGTCCGAGACGCTGCTGCGGCTGTTCTTCGCCCACTCGAAGAGGCAGGACTGCCCGTGGCTCGGCATGGCCGCGTCGGTCAACTTCGCCGAGTTCAAGGAGAAGGTCGGCATGGCCTTGCGCAACGGCTTCGACCGCGACGCGGTGGCGCTTGTGTTCCTCGGCGGTGCGGACCCGGACGCCGCGGCTCTGGATGCGCAGGCCGACGAATTCGACGACACGGTCGCGGCGTGGCAGCTCCTCTTGGAGATCGTCGCGCACACCGTCCTCTCCGAGTCGTTCCTGTACAACTCCGCGAAGCACGGTCTGACGATCGTCCACACCGACGAGAGCACGCAGATGGCGTTCACGCCGCCGGGCGGCGACCCGGTGCAGCTTCTGGCGGGCTCGCAGTTCGCGTACCTGCATAGGTCTCAGACGCCCGGCGTGAAGGGCGGAACGGAGTGGTGGGTCTCACTGACGCACACCCTGCCGGATCAGGACATCGAGACCGCGTCCCTGATCCAGCAAGCCGTGTCGTCGCTCTGGAACGTCGCCCGGCGCCGCTACACCGGTCAGGCCGGTGAATTGTGGCTCATGCCCGCTCAGGCGGTGCGCGACGCCATCTACGGCCCCGTAGCGGTGAAGGGAGCCCACGTCCGCACCCTGACGCACGAGTTGGCGAAGAAGGACGCGACCGGCCGATTCAACGGCGTCGACATGCACTTGTCGGGGCCCGGCCTGCCGGACGAGGGCGAGTGGAGCCCCGGAGCCGCCGATGACGCCCCCCTGCCGCGTCAGATCACTCTGCCGGTGCGGCAGCAGGACAAGCGGATCGTCAGCACCTCCAGCCGCAAGCTGCTCCCGTTCGCACCGAACTGGTCGTCGCGGGTGTGACGGCGCTAGCTCCCCGCCCGGCGGGTGACGACGTTCGTGGTCACCAGCAGCAGGTCCGTGCAACCGAGCCGGCGCGCCTCGTCGAAGTCGGCGGCGAGCGCTGAGGCCAGCGTGTACATGAGGGCACGGGCGGCCTTGTCCACGTCGGGGAACGCCGTCTTGAGGTCCGGCGCATGTTCCTGCGCCGGTGCATGGCGGTGAGCAGAGGTGGAGCTCGTCTTGTTCTTGTTCATGAGGCGGACGGTACGTGCCGAGGGTGCAGAGGCCGGTTCCTCGCGGTTGCACCCGCTCCGTCGGTGCCCTGTGCGACGCTTGCGCCCGTGTCACACACCGCCGAGCCGCTGCACGCCCTGATCGATCGCTGCGAGCAGTTCCGCGACGCCAAGGCCCCGGCGGGCTACCGCGACGGCCAGGCCCTCTGCGTGGTCGACTCCGTCCAGTCGACGGGCGTCACGTACTCCAGCGTGGAGTCGGTGGTCGCCCGCTACCGTGCCTACCGCCGGGAGCAGGGTGGCGACCCGAACGCCGACGGCGTGCCCGAGCTCCTCGCCACGTTCGACGAACTGAGCGGCCCGGACGGGTGGGCGCAGCGGATCGGCAACCGGAACCGCACCTCGACGCACACCGGCGCTCCACTCAAGGCCGCCGCGATCCGGGACGCCGCGCTCGCCCTCACCGCCGAGGGGATCGACACGACCGCCGGCCTGCGGGAGGCAGCCGAGGACGCCGGGCGCTTGGCAGTCGTGGAGGCGGGGTGGCGAGCCGTGCCCGGCCAGCGCTCCGGGATCACGTGGCACTACGTCCAGATGCTCGCCGGGATCCCGGGAGTCAAGCCGGACCGGATGATCTGCCGCTTCGTCGCCGACGCGCTGGGGATGCGCCGCCGCGCCGTCACGACCGGGTTCGCCCTACGGATCCTGACCGCCGCGGCTGCGGAGATGGGCATGTCGCCGACTGACCTCGATCACGGTGTCTGGCAGTGGCAGCGGGGACGGCGGTAGCAGACGCCGGGGACAATGGTTGGATGGTCGACACGCGCAGGCGGATACCGGCAGCCGCCAGGGGGACAATCTCCAGCCACCGCCGACACCTGTACACCTGTCGATTTGGCTAGCGATCGAATCGCGCCTTGCGGGCAGAGGGTTGGTCGATTTGGTCGAAATCCGTGACGCCCAAACCTCTTCGAGACCTATGGACAGTGTGCTCCAAGAGCAGACTTTACGAAGATGCCTGTTCCGTCGCGGTGCCGTCACTGTGACGGAACACGATAAGGCCGTCGCGACGAACTCGTGTGACGTCAGTCGCGCTGCTCAACCCTCCGTTTCAAGGCGTTCGAAAAATGACACGAATTTGAGACTTAACTCAGATGACACGGCATGAGACTCCACACTTCGCCCCATGTCAGTTGAGGCCGTTGTCATCCCGTTCGCCGACATGCTCAACGTCGATCCTCAAGGCGGATTGCGGTGGATGAAGATCTTCGCGACTCTCGCACTCTCCGAGGACGAGATCTGGGCGGGTCGGCTCGGTGGCATGGTTGAGGCCTATCTCGCCGCCGCGGGTAAGGCACTTCCGGACGTGGCCAGCGAGCAAGCCCGCACCCGCGCGCATCGCAATGTTCAGCGTCATCAACGCATTGGCATGCTCGGACCGTGCTGCATACGGCCGTCCCCTTCAGGACGATGGCCTCGACGATCGGTGGGTCGCCCAACTCGTGGCGTATACGAGTGCGGGGCTGGCCAACTCCGCGCACTGAGGCAATCGCTGGCATCGACGTCCCGCGAGTCAGACTGATTCCGACGCGGCTCGGTTGTCCCGCTTGCGGCGCCATCGTCCTGGTGGCAGACCGTGATGGCGCTGGAATGCCGCTCCGAAGGCGTACGGCGACGCGTAGCCGACCCGTCCGGCGATCTGGGCGAGAGTCGCCTCGTCGTTACGCAGCAGGTCGCGGGCTAGCGTCATGCGCCAATCGGTCAGGTATTGCATTGGTGCTTGCCCGAGTACGCGCTGGAACAGCCGGGCGAAGGTCGCCCGCGACAACCCGCTCATCGAGGCCAACTCGGGCACCGCCCACGGGTGCGCAGGGTCATTGTGGATGGCTTCCAACGCGGCATTCAAGCGCGGGTTCCGCCAGTGCGTGATACCAACCGGGCGCTGTGTGGCTTTGGTGCAAACCCGCGCGAA
>JAWWOJ010000127.1:0-10024 GCA_033851885.1 Frankiales bacterium
CTCTTCGCGCGAGGCCCCGGTGACGATGAGCTTGGCGAGCAGCGAGTCGAACGCGCCGCCGATGACAGAGCCTGACTCGATGCCGGTGTCGACGCGGACGCCCGGACCGAGCGGCGGGACGAACGTCGTCACGGTGCCGGGTGCGGGCAGGAAGCCGCGGCCCGGGTCCTCGCCGTTGATGCGGAACTCGAAGGAGTGACCACGCGCCACCGGGTCGGTGAAGGTCAGCGCCTCGCCCTCGGCGATGCGGAACTGCTCGCGCACCAGGTCGACGCCAGTGACCTCCTCGGTCACCGGGTGTTCGACCTGCAGCCGGGTGTTGACCTCGAGGAACGAGATGAGGCCGTCGGCGGCTACCAGGAACTCGCAGGTGCCCGCCCCGACGTACCCCGCCTCCTTGATGATGTCCTTGGACGCCTGGTACAGCTGGTCGATCTGGGCCTGGCTCAGGAACGGCGCGGGCGCCTCCTCCACGACCTTCTGGTAGCGGCGCTGGAGTGAGCAGTCGCGGGTGCTGACGACGACCACGTTGCCGTGGGTGTCGGCGAGCACCTGCGTCTCGACGTGCCGCGGCTTGTCGAGGTAGCGCTCCACGAAGCACTCGCCGCGCCCGAAGGCGGCGACCGCCTCGCGGACCGCGGACTCGTAGAGCTCCGGCACCTCGTCCTTGGTGCGCGCGATCTTCAGACCGCGACCGCCGCCGCCGAACGCCGCCTTGATGGCCACCGGAAGGCCGTGCTCCGCGACGAAGGCGAGCACCTCGTCGACGCCCTTGACGGGGTCGGCCGTGCCGGGCACCAGGGGGGCGCCGATCTTCAGGGCGATGTGGCGGGCGGTGGTCTTGTCGCCGAGGGCCGCGATGGCGTCGGGGGACGGACCGATCCAGGTGGCGCCGGCGTCGATGACGGCCTGCGCGAACTCGGCGTTCTCCGACAGGAAGCCGTAGCCGGGGTGGACCGCGTCCGCGCCGGAGTCCTTCAGAGCCGAGATGACCTTGTCGATGCGAAGGTAGGAGTCACCGGGCGTCGTGCCCCCGAGCGCATAGGCCTCGTCGGCGACGCGCACGTGCAGGGCGTCGAGGTCGGGCTCGGCGTAGACCGCGACGGAGGTGTAGCCGGCGTCCTTGCAGGCGCGGGCGACACGGACAGCGATCTCGCCGCGGTTGGCGATGAGGACCTTGCGCACGGGGAGCAGCTCCGCAGGGGTCAAGACACCGCCGGCGGCGGGCCTCCCGAGCCTAGCGAGCCGGGTCGGACGACCCACCCCGGCCCTGGCCCCGGCGAGGAGGGGTGGTCACAACAGGTGGCGACAAGGCTCATCCTTTCGGACGAACTCACCTGTCCACCTGGCCATGTCACGCAGTGTGATCGGACGACCCACTCCGATCGGACCATGGGCGGACAACCCGGCGTCGTCAAGGCTCACCGCGTGTACCGGAGTCACCGGGCGTAGTTGTGGGGGGTTCATCATGGGGCAGAGTTCGCAGGGGCTGCGGCGCCGACAGACGCTCGCGCTGGGGACGGCAGCGGTGCTGTTGTTCGGCCTCGGGACAGCACCGAACGCCTCCGCGGCCTTCGTGGGCAGCAAGCTCGGGAGCAGCAACTTCGAGATCGACACGGATGCCAACCTGAAGGTGGACGGGTCCGCACCCAGCATCGACTGGCTCAACAGCGCAGGCACGGCGCTGCGCGTGACGCCCGCCCAGGACAAGCCGACCGGAGGGGGTGACGACTCGTTCGGGCAGGGGACCAGCGAGAACGACGCGGTCCCCACGGTGACCGATGGAAGCATCCCGCCCAACAAGAGCGACCTGAAGTACTTCGGGGTCATGCAGGAGCGCACGCTCACCGGTTCCTACCTCCACCTGTTCTGGACCCGTGTGCTCAACCCGACGGGCACCACCAACATGGACTTCGAGTTCAACCGGTCGACGACCCTGTCCGGCAACGGCATCACGCCGGTACGGACGGCCGGCGATCTGCTGATCACCTACGACCTCAGCAACGGTGGTACGAACGCCGTCCTGTCCAAGCGCACCTGGCTCGCCACGGGCACGTGGTCCGCGGCGATCGCGTTGGCAGGCAACGCCATCGGATCCATCAACACCACGGCCATCACGGCCGCCAACTCCGGCGTCGTGGGTCCACTGACCAGCCGTACGTTCGGTGAGGCGACGATCGACCTGTCCTTGGTGTTCCCGTCCGGGCAGTGCACGTCGTTCGGCTCGGCCTACCTCAAGAGCCGCTCCTCCGACTCCTTCAGCGCCGCCATCAAGGACTTCATCGCGCCGACCGGGGTGAACGTCAGCAACTGCGCCAGCGTGGCGATCCACAAGCAGGACGACGCGGGCACCGCGCTTTCGGGGGCCGGGTTCACGCTGTACACGAACCTCGCGCCGCTGACCGGGCCGCGACAGATCACGGACCTCGCGACGCCCCTGACCTGCTCCACCCTCAGCGCCGGTGACTGCACCATCAGCGACGTCCCGTACGGCGACTACTGGGTGGTGGAGACCACCACGCCGGCCAACCACGACACGGCAGCCGACCAGGCGATCAATGTGGCCTCGTCCGGCAACACGCCGTCAGGAACCTTGACCTTCGTCGACCCGCGGCTGCAGGGCAGCATCATCGTCTCCAAGACGGATGCGTTCTCGAACCCTCTTGCAGGGGCCGGCTTCACCGTCAACCCGGGGAGCCACGTCATGACCGAGGGCGCGACGGGCGTGTTCTGCGTCGACGGGCTGACCTACGGCGGCTACACGATCACGGAGTCGACTGTCCCCTTCGGCTACACGGGCGGCTCCGACCAGACGTTCTCCGTCAGCACGAAGAGCACCTGCGCAGCCCGACTGGCGGCGGCGTACACGCCGGACAAGACCTTCGTGAACAGCTCCAAGCCGGGCACGATCAACGTCCTCAAGACCGATGACGCGGCGATCGGCAACCCCATCGCCGGAGCCGGGTTCACGCTCTACCAGGACATCGACGCGGTAGGCACCTACCAGCCGCTCGTCGACACGACCAAGCAGGCCGGCCCGACCAGCACGAGCGCCGAGGGGGTGCTGCAATTCGGCAGCGTGCCGATCGGCGACTACTGCGTGGTCGAGACGTTCACGCCGACCGGCTACGCCACCGCACCGGCGCAGTGCGTGACGATCCACCTCGCGACCGACGGTGAGACCCTCAACCTGACCTTCGTCGACCCGCGCCAGCACAAGGTCATCGTCATCGTCTGCCACGAGGGCACCAACACCCTCGACTCCAGCCCGGTGACGCTCGGCACGACGAAGAGCTCGCTCGCGTCGCCCCCGCTCGGGATCACCGAGGCCCAGCTCTGCGCTCTGGGTGGTGCGTCGTTCGGTGGTCTCAGCCACGGCTCGTCCGTACCGTCGGTCAGCGTGCAGTGACGGCACGGGGCGTCAGCACTTCTTGGTACAGCCCCGGCGCTTCGGCGTCGCGGTCGGCGTCGGGCTGGCCGTCGGCGTCGGGGCGACAGTCGGTGAGGGGGCCGGGCTGGGTGAGCTGCTGGCGGTCGGGCTGGGCGACGGGGCCGGTGCGGCGGCGGACGTGCTGAACGCTCCCAGCAGGAACTCCTTCAGACCCGGCACCGTCGAGGCGCGCGGGAGGTCGGCGTTGGTCTGCGCCGCCTGCGAGGCGCTGGGCGAGCCGAGCAGCTGCCGGTAGTCCTCGGCGATGAGCTCGTTGGTGGCCCAGGCGTAGGAGGAGCCCACCCGCGGGTCGCCGTAGATGCCACGGGCCTTGAGGTAGGACGTCATGGCGGGGTCCTGCTGCACCAGGTAGGCACGGTAGAGCGACCAGGCGTGGCCGTACTCGTGCACCAGGGTGGTGTCGCCGCCGTCGAGCCACGAGACGTAGTCGACATGCGAGATGGCGTTGAAGGAGTCGTAGGTGCCGTTCGTGGCCCCGACCGAGGTGTTGGTCATGCTGGAGGCCGTGAGGTCGAAGCGCACCGTGACGTCCTTGGCCTCCGGGCCCACGTCGCCCTGCAGGAGCGCGTCGTACAGGGTCTTCGCGCCCACCACGTCGTCGTAGCTCTCTACCCGCAGCCCCTGCGGGCCGGTGAAGACGTCGAGCGGCGATCCGGCCTGCGTCGAGCGCAGGATCGGCCGCCACCCGAAGTCGGCCGTCCCGGCTCCGGCCAGCGTGACCGTCTGGCGGGGGAACAGACTGCCGGTGGTCGTGGGGACGAGGTTGTTGCGGACGTTCCACCACGAGTTCGAGGCGTAGGTCAGGGCGTAGCTCCCGCAGGCCAGCGAGGGGTAGGCGTAGTGCCCGGCGGAGTCGGTCGAGACGTTGGAGACGTAGCCGCCGGCACTGTCGTAGAGGTAGAGCACGTCACCCGAGCGCGGGGTCTCACCGTCGTCGAGGGCACCGTTGCGGTTGCTGTCGAGGAACGCCGTGCCCGACAGGCTGCACGGGCCGGTGGCGGCCGAGGCGTGCAGGCCGGTGGCGAGCACGCCGACGGCGGTCGCCACGATGGCGGTACGGGCACTGATCCGACGCAAGGACATCGTCCGCCTCCGTGACTACCGGTGGCGGAACGCGGTCTCCGCCAGGCCGGTACGGGACCGGCCTGATCTGTGCGTCGGATTCTCGTCCTCTGGGCTGAAGGGGTCAGTGCCAAGTAGTCCGAAAGGATGTACCCCGTTGGGTGACATGCCCAGAATCAGCGCGGCAGCGCCGACGCCCGCCACGCCCCGGGGCCGACGACCCTCGACCCCCGCAGCAGCGGCCGGGACCACAGCGACGGCTCCACAACGACGTCCAAAACCTCCGCCCGCGAGCGCGCGGCGAGCAGCGCCACCACGGCCGCCAGCTCCTCCGGCGACGCGTCCCCGCGCACCACCCGCAAGATGGGCATCAGAGCGGGATGTTTCCGTGCTTCTTGGGCGGCAGCGTCTCGCGCTTGTTCTTCAGCAGCCGCAGCGCCTTCGCGATCTCGAGGCGGGTCTGGGCCGGCTCGATGACGGCGTCGACGAAGCCCCGCTCGGCGGCGATGTAGGGGTTGGCGAAGGTGTCCTCGTACTCCGTGATGAACGCGGCACGCGCGGCCTCGGGGTCCTCGGCGGCGGCGATCTGCTTGCGCTTCACGATGTTGACGGCGCCCTGGGCACCGACGACCGCGATCTGGGCGGTCGGCCACGCGAGGTTCACGTCGGCGCCGAGGTGCTTGGACCCCATGACGACGTACGCACCGCCGTAGGCCTTGCGCGTGATGACGGTGACCTTGGGGACGGTCGCCTCGGAGTAGGCGTAGAGCAGCTTCGCGCCGCGCCGGATGATGCCGGCGTGCTCCTGGCCGACACCGGGGAGGAAGCCGGGCACGTCGCAGAACGTCAGGATCGGGATGTTGAACGCGTCGCAGGTGCGCACGAAGCGGGAGGCCTTCTCCGACGCGTCGATGTCGAGGGTGCCGGCGAACTGCATCGGGTTGTTGCCGACGACGCCGACCGACCGGCCCTCGATGCGGCCGAATCCGACGATGATGTTCGGCGCCCAGAGCTGCTGCACCTCGAGGAAGTCGCCGTCGTCGACGACCGCCTCGATGACCGTGTGCATGTCGTAGGGGGCGTTGTTGCTGTCGGGGATGAAGGTGTTCAGCGCCCCCAGCAGCTCCTCGTCGAGCACGTCGACGCCCTCGTAGGCCGGTGCCTCCGACAGGTTGTTGGACGGCAGGTACGACAGCAGCGTCTTCGCGAGCTCGAGCGCCTCCTCCTCGTCCTGGCTCATGAAGTGCGCGACGCCGCTCTTGGAGTTGTGCGCCCGGGCACCACCGAGGTCCTCGATCGAGATGTCCTCGCCGGTGACGGTCTTGATGACGTCCGGACCGGTGATCATCATCGCGCTGGCCCCGTCGACCATCAGGTTGAAGTCGGTCAGCGCCGGGCTGTAGACGTGCCCGCCGGCGCAGTTGCCGAGGATGAGCGAGATCTGCGGGACGACGCCCGACGCCATGACGTTGCGGTAGAAGATGTCGCCGTACAGCGCCAGGCCCATGATCCCCTCCTGGATCCGGGCGCCGGAGCCCTCGTTGATCCCGACGACCGGGCAGCCGGTCTTCAGCGCGAGGTCCATGACCTTCACGATCTTCTCGCCATAGACCTCGCCGAGGGCACCGCCGAACACCATGGCGTCCTGGGAGAACACGCAGACCGGGCGTCCGTCGACCGTGCCGTAGCCCGTGATGACGCCGTCTCCGATCGGCCGGTTCTTCTCGAGCCCGAAGTCGCGGGCGCGGTGCCGGGCCAGCGCGTCGGTCTCGGTGAACGAGCCGGGGTCGAGGAACGCCTCGATGCGCTCACGTGCCGTCCGCTGCCCCTTGGCGTGCCGCTTCTCCAGCGCCGCCTCCGAGCCGGGGTGGAGGGACTTCTCGACGCGGGCCTGCAGCTCCTGCAGCTTGCCGGCCGTCGTGTGGATGTCCGGGCCGTTGTCCTCAAAGCGCTCTGCCGTCACGCGGGAAAGGCTATCGGGGCACTATGCAGGGATGTACGGCGACCTCGACCGCCCGCCGCTGCGCGGCGATGCGCTGACCCGCGCGCTGGAGCCCGACGGCTACCGCGTCGAGGTCCTCGAGTCCACCAGCTCCACCAACGCGGTGGTCGCCGCGCGAGCCCGGGCGGGCGACGCGCACGGCCTCGTGGTCGTGGCGGAGGAGCAGACGCACGGCCGCGGCCGTCTCGACCGGTCGTGGCTGAGCCCGCCGCGGGCCGGTCTCACGTTCAGCGTCCTCGTCCGCCCGAGCGGCCCGCTCAACTGGGTGCCGCTGCTCGCCGGAGTGGGTGTCGCGCAAGCCCTGCGCCGGCAGTGCGAGGTCGACGCCGTCCTCAAGTGGCCCAACGACCTGCTCATCGCGGACAGGAAGGTCTGCGGGATGCTCGCCGAGGCCGTGGACGGTGCCGTGGTCCTCGGCATCGGGCTCAACGTCACGACCCGGCGTGAGGAGCTGCCGGTGCCCGAAGCAACGTCGCTGGCTCTCGAAGGAGCGACCACCACCGATCGTGACACCGTCCTGAGAGCGCTCCTGCGGGGCATCTCCGACGCGCTCGGCGACGACACGCGGTCGTCGTACCGGGCACTGTGCAGCACGCTGGGTCGTGAGGTGCGGCTGGAGCTGCCAGGCGGCCGGTCGGTCGCCGGCATCGCGGACGCCATCGACGAGGACGGCAGGCTCGTCGTCGACGGGACCCCATATGCCGCCGGAGACGTCGTCCACCTGAGATAGTCCGGGCATGGCGTACCCGCAGAAGCTGCTGGGCGAGGGCGAGTCGGTCGTGCTCGACCTGCACCCCCACTGGAAGGTCATGTTCCTGCCCTTCCTCGAGCTGCTCGGAATCCTGGCGCTCGCCGGGTTCCTGCTCGCGCAGGGCTACTCCACCACCGCGAACTGGGTCATCGTCGGCCTCGGTCTGCTGCTGCTCCTCGGGTTCTTCGTGGTGCCGCTGCTGAAGTGGCGGACCACGCACTTCGTCGTCACGTCGGAGCGGGTCGTCATGCGCAGCGGCGTGCTCGGTCGGCAGGGCCGCGACATCCCGCTCGCGCGCATCAACGACGTCAGCTTCCACCACTCGTTCTTCGAGCGGCTGCTCGGCTGCGGGACGCTTGTCGTGGAATCTGCAGGTGAGCGCGGACAGGTGACGCTGACCGACATCCCCAAGGTGGAGAAGGTGCAGCGCGTCGTCTACGACCTGGTCGATCAGCAGAGCCCGGGCGGCCCGGCGCCTACGGCTCCTTGAGCACCTCGCCCTCCACGACCTCGCCCTCGACCACCTTGTCGTCGGGGTACGGCGGCCAGTCGCCCTGCGGCGCGCGGGCCTGGTCGTAGCGGACGCCCTGCTCCAGGGCACCGGCCCGCTCGCCGGGCCCGCCGGCGTTGACACCGATGCAGGTCAGCAGGCCGATGATCCCGGCCGCCCCGGCCATCAGTCCGGCTGGCACCCCCCGCGGCATGACCAGCGCTGCCAGGACGAAGATGAGCAGGGCTCCGGCCCGGATCCCGTAGTACGCCTTCTGGCGACCTGTCACTGCCCTGACGGTACGCCTGGGAGCACTAGGTTGCACCCGTGGAAGACCTCGATGCCGTGCTCCTCGGTGAGCCGCTGACCCTCGACCGCGCCGACGTCGAACGATTGTCCGGCGTCCCCGCCGACGTCGCCCGGGACGTGTGGTCGGCGATGGGCTTCCCGGAGATCCCCTACGGCGCGAAGGCGTTCACCCACCGCGACGTCGCGGCCCTCACGACGGCCGCCGAGCTGCTCGAGCTGGGCATCGTGGACCTCGACACCACGCTCGTCATGGCGCGGGCCATGGGCCAATCGCTGGCGCGGCTGGCCGAGGCCCAGGTCGACGTGCTGCGCGCTCGCTCCGCGGGGCAGGAGGTCGACGACGCGCTGGCGGAGCTCGCCACCCGCGCCGACGAGGTGCTGCCCAAGCTCGACCACCTCATCGTCTTCATGTGGCGGCGGCAGTTCGCGGCCGCGGTGCAGCGCTCCATCGCGACGGTGCGCGCGCACGGCATGCCGGTGCTCGCGATCGGCTTCCTGGATCTGGTCGGGTTCACGCAGTCCTCACGGTCGTGGGACGCCAGCCAGCTCGAACGGACCCTGGAACGGTTCGAGCGAGCCACCTCGTTGCGGGTCACGAACGCCGGTGGCCGCGTCATCAAGACGCTCGGCGACGGGGTGCTCTACACCACCGACCGCGCGGTCGACGCCGTTGGTGTCGCCCTCGACACGGTCGAGCAGCACGAGGCTGAGGAAGACCTGCCGTCGGTGCGCGGTGGCGTGGCCTGCGGCCCTGTGCTGGTCCGGCTCGGCGACGTCTTCGGTGAGCCGGTCAACCTCGCGTCCCGGCTGTCGAGCGAGGCCCGCCCCGGCAGCCTGCTGGTCGACAAGCACGTGGCGGAGGAGCTCGCGGACGGCTTCGCCGTCACGCAGCTGCAGCGCCGCGCCGTACGGGGCTACCGCGCCCTCACCCCGTACCTCGTACGCCGGGAAGTACGCCGGGAGGCCTAGACGAGCGCCGCGCGCTCCGCGTGGTCCGGGTCGGTGCCGAACACCCAGCGGCGGTAGGCCCAGAACCGGAAGACCGTCGCGACGAGCGTGCCGAGCACCTGGCTGACGTTGAACGCCAGCTTGCTGGTCTCGCCCAGCGCGTAGTGCGCGACGTCGACGGGGATGAGGGTGATGACCAGCCCGACGACGTTGATGAGCGCGTAGACGGTGACGTCCTGGCCGTGCCCGCGGTTGTCGTCGACGCGGTGGGCGAACGACCACAGCCGGTTCCCGACGTAGGACACCCCTGTCGCGATGACTGTCGACAGCGTCTTGGACGTGGTGGGTCCGAGGTGCAGCGTGAAGTGGAAGAGGTTGGCGAGGACGGTGTCGAGGACGAAGCAGAAGCCGCCCACCACCACGAACTTGAACAACTCCGAGGCGACCGGGCGCAGCCGGTCCTGCAGGGAGCTGAGCACCCGACCAGGCTAATAGAGTCATCCTGTGACCTGGCTGGAGCTCGAAGGCGCTGTCAACGCACGCGACCTCGGCGGTCTCCCGACCGTCGACGGCCGGGTGACCAGGTCGGGGGTGCTGCTGCGGTCGGACAACCTGCAGGACCTGACGCCGAAGGACCTCGACGTGCTGCGCGAGCACGGGCTGCGCACCGTGCTGGACATGCGCACGGGTGCGGAGCTCGACATCATCGGTCCCGGCCCACTGCGCGAGACGGACGTCACGCACGTGCACCTCGACCTCATCCCGCACGGCTTCGAGGCCCGCGCCGAGGATGTCGTGGAGAAGGCCATCCCGCACGAGGAGGCCGGCGACGAGGCGATGGACCACTTCTACATCGACTACGTCAACCACGCGCCCGACGCGATCGCCACGGCGCTGCGGACCATCGCCGACCCCCGGTCGGGTGCCGTCCTCGTGCACTGCGCGGCTGGCAAGGACCGCACCGGCGTCGTGTGCGCGCTCGCGCTGTCCCTCGTCGGCGTCACCCGCAGC
>JAWWOJ010000163.1:0-2963 GCA_033851885.1 Frankiales bacterium
AATGACGAGAGGCTCGCGCCAGGGGCCGGGTTCGACGAGCACTCCCACGCCGGCCTGGTGCTCGTCACCTACGTCGTGAGCGGTTCCCTGGCTCACGAGGGCGTCATGTCCAGCACGGTGTCGGCGGGCCAGGTCGCCGTGCTGCGAGCGGGCACGGGCGTCCTGCACAGCGAGCGCAACCTCGGGGAGACGGAGCTCCGCTTCCTGCAGACCTGGATCAGCTGCCTGGACGACAGCGTGTCCTATGACGTCCTCGACGTGGGAGAACTGGCACCCGTCGCGACCGTCAGGGACGCTCGGGTGCTCGTCGGCACCCTGCGCGCCGGCTCGACGGTCGAGCTGTCCGGTCACGTGACCGTGGTGAGCGGTCAGGTCGGCGAACTGACCGACGGCGACTCGTTGCGGGCCTCTCGACCCGTCGCACTGACAGCCGGGACCGACGCCGTCCTGATCGCCGTCACCTGGTAGCGAGGGGTACCCGCGGACTCGCGGGGGTACACGACCTCACATGAAGGTCCGACTCGTCGAGGTCCTCCCCGCCCTGCTGCTGGCAGGGCTGCTGGCTGCAGCGGGTGCGCCGCAGTCGGCGGCCGACCCGGCGTACACGATGACCGTCACTCCCACCCGCTGATCAGGCGGTGCCGAGCTCCGGCTCGTCCGGGGTGACTTGGTCGTCGCGGAGCCGGTAGCGGTCCACGGCCTTGGCCGGCACGTCCGCCTCGACCTCGCCGCGGCGGGCCAGCTCCGCGAGGACAGCGGTCGCGATGGACTCGGCGTCGACGTGGAAGTGCCGGCGCAGCGCCGCCCGGGTGTCGGACCTCCCGAAGCCGTCGGTGCCGAGAGACGCGTAGTCGCCCGGAATCCAGCGGCTGACCTGGTCCTGGACGGCGCGCATCCAGTCGGACACGGCGACGACCGGCCCCGGCGCGCTCATCAGCGCCTCGGTGACGTACGGCGACCGGGGTGCGTCCTCCGGGTGGAGGAACGCGTGCTCGTCGGCCTCGAGCGCGTCGCGGCGCAGCTCGTTCCACGACGTGACGGACCAGACGTCGGCGCCGACGCCCCAGTCCGAGCGCAACAGCTCCTGCGCGGCCAGCGCGGCCCGGACGGTGATGCCGGACGCGAGCACGGTCGCCTGGGCGGGCACGCCCTCGGACCGCTTGAGCGGGTAGAGCCCGCGCAGGACGCCCTCGCGCAGGCCGGGGATGTCCGGCAGCGGCGGGTGCGGATAGGGCTCGTTGTAGACGGTCAGGTAGTAGAAGACGTCCTCGGGGCTCTCGCCGTACATCCGCCGCAGACCGTCCTCCACGATGAAGGCGAGCTCGTAGGCGTAGGCCGGGTCGTAGGCGATGACGGCCGGGTTCGCCGACGCGAGCAGCAGCGAGTGCCCGTCCTGGTGCTGCAGGCCCTCGCCGTTGAGCGTCGTGCGTCCGGCGGTGGCACCGAGCAGGAAGCCGCGGCCGAGCTGGTCGGCCATCTGCCACATCTGGTCGCCGGTGCGCTGGAACCCGAACATCGAGTAGAAGATGTACACCGGGATCATCGGCTCGCCGTGCGTGGCGTACGACGTGCCCGCCGCGATCGTCGAGGCCATCGAACCGGCCTCGGTGATCCCCTCGTGCAGGATCTGGCCCTGCTCGGACTCCTTGTACGACAGCAGCAGGTCGCGGTCGACGGCCTCGTACCGCTGGCCGAACGGCGAGTAGATCTTCGCCGTCGGGAACATCGCGTCCATCCCGAACGTGCGGGCCTCGTCCGGGATCACGGGCACGAAGCGGGCGCCGATCTCTTTGTCCTTCATGAGGTCCTTGAGCAGCCGGACAAACGCCATCGTCGTCGCGATCGGCTGCTTGCCGGAGCCGGCCTTGAGCTCGTCGTAGACGGCCGGCGGCGGCTGCGGCAACGACGCGCGGGTGACCCGGCGCGAGGGCAGCGATCCGCCCAACGCCGTGCGGCGCTCACGCATGTAGGCGATCTCGTTGGAGTGCGGTCCGGGGTGGAAGTACGGCGGCAGGCCGGACTCGAGGGCCTTGTCACTGATGTCGATGTAGAGCCTGTCGCGCAACTCCTTGAGCTCGTCGACCGTCAGCTTCTTCATCTGGTGCGTCGCGTTGCGGCCCTCGAAGTCCTTGCCGAGCGTCCAGCCCTTGATGGTGTGGGCGAGGATCACCGTCGGCTGACCCACGTGCTTGGTCGCGGCGTCGAACGCGGCGTAGACCTTGCGGTAGTCGTGGCCGCCCCGGGGGAGCTTCTTGATGTCCTCGTCGGTGAGGTGCTCGACCATCTTGCGCAGCCGCGGGTCACCGCCGAAGAACTTCTCCCGGGTGTAGGCGCCGCCCTCCACGGAGTACGTCTGGAACTGCCCGTCCGGGGTGGTGTTCATCTGGTTGACGAGGACGCCGTCGGTGTCGCGGGCGAGCAGGTCGTCCCACTCGCGTCCCCAGACGACCTTGATGACGTTCCATCCGGCGCCACGGAAGTACGACTCCAGCTCCTGGATGATCTTGCCGTTGCCGCGGACCGGGCCGTCGAGGCGCTGCAGGTTGCAGTTCACGACGAAGACCAGGTTGTCGAGCTCCTCGCGGGCCGCGACGCCGATGGCGCCGAGCGACTCGGGCTCGTCCATCTCGCCGTCGCCGAGGAAGCACCAGACCCGCTGGTCGCTGGTGTCCCTGATACCGCGGTGCTGCAGGTAGCGGTTGAAGCGGGCCTGGTAGATCGCGCCGATGGGTCCCAGCCCCATCGAGACGGTCGGAAACTCCCAGAAGTCCGGCATCAGCCGGGGGTGCGGGTAGGACGGGAGGCTCAGCGGCTTGCTCTCCTGGCGGAAGCCGTCCAGGTGCTCCTCGGACAGCCGCCCCTCGAGGAAGGCCCTGGCGTAGATCCCGGGAGAGGCATGGCCCTGGTAGTAGACCTGGTCGCCGCCACCCGGGTGGTCCTTGCCGCGGAAGAAGTGGTTGAAG
>JAWWOJ010000131.1:0-5857 GCA_033851885.1 Frankiales bacterium
GTCAGGCCGAGCGCCGCCAGGGCCGAGTTGACGGTGGACTGCGCGTCCTTCACCGGGACGTTCTGACCGGCGACGGTGACGCCGTCACGGCCGACGGTCACAGGGATCCCCGCCACCGTCATGGCGCCGACGCGGGTGCTTCCCTTCGCACTGGCCGCTTTGCCGTCGGTCGTGGCGCTGGCGTCCGACACGACCGATGCGATCGTCACGACGCCCGCGATCGTCACGTCCTGCACCTCGCTGTGCGCGGTCGCGACAGCCTTCGCCGAGCCGACAAGGTGCACCTCGCTGGTGCCCATCGTCTTGCCGAAGGAGCCGACGGGCAGCACCTGGCTCTGCTGCACCGAGCCGGTCGCCGACGCCTTGTCGTCGTAGGCGGTCGCCGTCATGGTCGAGCCGGGCACCTGGTCATAGCTGACGGTGCGCGAGCCGGTGTTGTTGTAGGCCTCCGCCTTCACGGGGTCGTTGAGCATCGCGGCCTGCGCAGGGACGCTCGAGCCCCCGACCGTGATCAGCAGCGACCCCGCGCCGGAGGCGATCACACCGGGCCACGCGACTGCCGCGATGCTGTGGCCCAGCGGCCCGTTGTGCAGCGTCGACACCGCCTCGGGGATGACCCCTTCGCAGCCGTTGTAGCCCGCCGCGCTGGAGAAGCAAGTCGACGACTCCGCCACCCGCACCTGCACCGCGGGGGCGCTGGCCGAGAGGCTGAAGGCACCGAGGCTGTCGTCCGAGGCCGACGCGGGCGCCGACAGCAACAGCAGCGCCAGCACGCTAAGGATGCGCAACGGAGACCTCCCTCATCCGCGCCGCACGCAGCTGCTCGCCGGCCCGCGCGAGCTGGCCACCGAACCCGTCGGGGTCGCGGCCGAGGCTCACTGCCGCGAGACCGGTCAGCAGGTAGGCGAGCTGCACCTCGGTCGGCACATGCGCCTGGAGCAAGGGGAAGAAGGCCACGGTGACGGCGCCGAACAGCGCACCGGTCACGGTGTTGACGCCGCCGATCCGCAGCGCCAGCAGGAGGGACAGGCTGCCGAGCACCGCGAAGTCCGATGGGCTGACGGTGCCCTGCAGGCCGCCGTACAGGGCGCCGGAAAGTCCGGCGAGACCGGCCGAGACCGAGAACACGACGACCTTGGTGACCCGCGGGTCCAAGCCGAGGGTGGCGGCCGCCGCTTCCGAGTCGCTGACGGCGCTGAGCTGCCGACCCCAGCGGCCACGCCGGACGGCGAGCACGGCGACCGCGGCGGCGGAGAAGACGACGGTGCACAGCACGAGGTAGCTGCGGTCACTCGCCAGAGAAAACCCCGGGAGGTGCAGCCGCGGCACCGTCAGCGTGCCGCCACTGCCGAGCTCCCGCGTGAAGAACGACTCATCCATCGCCTTGGCGAACGCGAAGGTGGCCAGCGCGAGATAGAGCCCGGTGAGGCGGCTCGTCAGCAGCGCCAGCAGCGCACCGACCACCGCCGCGAGGCCGACCGCGAGGACGACGCCGACCAGCGAGCCGTGCCCCCAGCGCCCCATCGCGTAGGCACCGATGCCGAGGAAGGTCAGGTGGCACAACGACACCTGACCGCTGTAGCCGGTGAGCAGCACCAGCGCCAGCAGCGTGATCGCGACGACCATGGCTCGTCCGGCCAGGGTCACGTTGGCTCCGCTGAGGACCTGGCTCAGCAGGACCACGACGACCACGAGGGTCACCGCGGCCACCACCGACGACCGCAGGCTGGGTACGCCTGGGCGCCACGCACCCTGCCGGCTCCCCGCCTTCAGGCGCGCCGCCGGCACGAAGACGAGCAGCAGGAACAGGAACAGCATCGGCAGCGAGGGCTCGAGCTGCTCCCACACCCCGCCGGTCGGGAGGTAGCCGCGGGCATAGGACACCAGCAGCCCCAGGGCGAGCGCCCCGACCGCCGTCCACGGCAGCGAGGTCAGCCGGCCGAAGAGCGCGGCGGCATAACCGTTGATGACGAGCAGGGTCAGGGTGAGGATGTCGAGCGTCACGAGCGGCGCGAGCAGGATGCCGGCGAGCGCGGCCAGGGAGGCACCGAGAGCCCAGGACAGCTGCTGGATCCGGACGGGTGACGCCCCGGCCATCGCGGCCAGGTCGGGGTCGTCGACGACACCGCGCATCGCGATGCCGATCCGGGTGCGCACGAAGAGCACGCGCAACCCGATGGCGACGGCGAGGGCCACCACCACGACGAGGATCTGGTTCGCGCTCACCTGCAGACCACCGAGCTGCACCGGCGCTGTGTCGTGCAGGAACGCCGGCAGGATCCGGCTCTTCGTGCGGTTCCAGAGCAGGTTCGCGATGCCGATGAGGAACAGCAGCAGGCCTAGCGTGACGACCAGCGAGAGATCGACCGCCGACCTGCGAAGTGGCCGGATCAGGACGGCCTCGATGCCCGCGCCAAGCAGCGGTGCCTCGACGAGAAGCACTGCGGGCAAGGCGATCCAGGCCGGCCAGTGCCAGCCGATCGCCAGCTGCCAGTAGCTGAAGGCGCCGAACATGCCGATCGCGCCGTGCGCGAAGTTGAAGATGCCCGACGTGGTGTAGGTGACGACCAGTCCGGTGGCCGTCAGCGCGTAGATGCAGCCGACAACGACGCCCAGCGTGGTGAGGGCCAGGAAGGTCGTCATGGGAAGTAGCCACCGTCGCACCGGAACGCACCGGTCGGCGAGTCCAGCCGCTGGTAGCTGCCGTTGACCACCTTGGCGAGCACCCAGCAGGTCGCTGGTCGCTTCTGCGCGGGGTTCGCCGCAGCCACCAGACCGCCGGCGTCGAAGCGCGTGATCGCGCGGAGCGCCGTGAGCAGCTTCGCCTGCGTGAGCTGCGGGCCCGCAGCCTTGAGCGCCTGCACGTACAGGGCGGCCGACGCCCATCCGTACACCTCGTACAAGTCCTTGGTCTGATCCTTGCCGACCACGTCCGTCCAGTACTGGAAGTCCTTGACGGCAGGGATGTTCGCCGCGTCGGAGCTGTTGAAGAACAGCGCGTACTGGGCGTCGTTCCACACGCCGTTGGCGTTCGCGCCCGCCTGCGCCAGGAACGTCTTGTCGTAGGCGCCGCCGCCGAACACGATCGGCCAGGTCACCTGCTGCGACCGGGCGGCGTTGACGAACCGCGCGCCATACGCACCGTCGACGGCCGTGTTGTAGATCATCTGCACGCCGTCGTTGCGCATCCGGATGATGGTCGACGTGAAGTCGGTGTCCGCGGGTCCGTAGCCGTACTCGCTGACGACCTTGCCGCCCTCGTGCTCAATCGCCGTCTTCACCCCGGCCCAGATGGCGGGGCTGCCGCCGACGTTGGCGTAGATCGCTCCGATGTGCTGCCACTTCGTGCCGAACGTCTTGCGGTAGTACGCCAGCGGACCGGTCCGCCAGCCACGCCCCATCGGCGCGAAGCTGAAGTTGTTGGCGAGCTTCTGCGTCTTGGTGCCGATCGCCGAGTGCACGTCGGGCAGCCCCGGCTTCGCACCGATGATGTCCGACCCGCAGTCGTCGTAGAGCGAGAAGGACCCGACGAAGGCGAACACCCTCGGCGCGAGATCGGCCGTGACGGCCTTGTTGCGGCTGCAGTCGAGCTGCCCGTCGCCGATGGCGAGCTTCAGCTGTCGGCCGAACACCCCACCCTCGCTGTTGATCTTTGCGAAGTAGGCCTGCGTGCCGACCACCGCGCCCTGGAAGATGCCGGGCACCGGGCCGGAGAGGTCGGAGACGTTGCCGACCGTGATGCTGTCGCCAGTGACCCCGACGGCAGTCGCTCCCCCGTTGCCGCCGGCAGGCAATGGCGCCGCGACCGCGGACGGACCGGTGGGCGCAGAGGCCTGCGACCCGGGCACGACGGTCGACCCCTGCGGGCCGGTCGAGGCCTGCGGACCCGAGGTCGGCAGCCCCCCGATCGCACCGGACTGGGGGGCCGAGCCGGCTGCGCCGTCCCCCCGGTAGAGCTGTGCCTGTGCGGCGTGCTCGCGCAGCGTCGCGTCCGAGCGGTTGCCGCACGCGACCAGCAGGACGGAGACCGCGAGCACCCCGAGCAGGGCCCGGGAGCGGCGAGCAGCAGGCACTGGGTGACCTCCCCAACCGCCCGAATCGGTCCAAGACGGACCAACAGGGTGTGGGGAAGGTACAACTACCTGTGGGACGTGGCAACGCCCTCGCAACTCAGCCGAGCGGCCAGGTCCCTGCCGCCAGCGCGGCCACGAAGACCTGCACGGCCGGCGTGATGTCGTGACCGTGGGCGGTGCGGACGAAGCCGTCGATGGTCGCGCCGAATACCCGGTGTGCCACCGCGGCCTGCTCGTCGTCGAGGCCGAAGGACAGGAACGTCACCCTGACGGGTTCGTGCAGCCGGGCGGCCTGCTCGGCGTACCCGGGGGTCTCGGGACTCACCGCCGACAGTGAGGCGGTCCGACCGGGATGGGCTTCGGCGAAGTCGCGGTACTCCTCGGCGATCGCCTGGAGCGCAGCGCCACCGACCTTGCCGAGCACCGAGCGCCAGACCCGCTCGGCGAGCTCACCCATCGCCAGCAGGGCGATCCCCTGCCGGAGCGCCTCGAGGCTCGGGACGTGCCCGTACATCGTGCTCGGGTGCCGGCCGAGCTCCTTGGCCACGTCGGACAGCGTCAGGGAGTGCCAGCCGTCGCGGTCGGCCAGGTCGGCGGCCACCCGGACGACCATGGTGCGGTCGACGGTGGCGGCCCGGACGGTGGTCACGCCTGGCACTGTACGTCCCCCACGTTGCGTTGTAGTTTCCCAACACCCTGTGGGACGGAGTCCTCATGCGAGCTGCACAAGTCACCGAGCACGGCGAGCCCGGCGCGGTGGTGCGCACCGTCGACGTCGCGGAGCCCGAGCTCCCGGACGGCAGCGTGCTGGTGCGGGTCAGCACCGCCTCGCTCAACTTCGGCGATGTCGCCCGCGCTCGTGGCGGGGTGGCGACCGTCCTGGCGCAGCCACCCTTCACCCTCGGCATGGACGTCTGCGGCATCGTCGAGGCGGGCCCGGACGAGTGGCTCGGCCAGCGCGTCGTCGGCATCACGAACATGGCGATGGGCGGACTCGCCGAGCAGGCCGTCGTACCTCTGTCTGGCCTGTTCGCCGCCCCGGACGTCCTCAGCGACGTCGAGGCCGCCGCGTTCCTGCTGCCGTTCCACATCGCGTACCTCGCCCTGCACCGCCGGGCGCACCTGCAGCCCGGCGAGACGGTCCTCGTACTCGGCGCGGCTAGCGCCGTCGGCACCGCCTTCGTCCAGCTCGCGGTCGCCGCCGGCGCGACCGTGCTCGCGGCGGCCGGCGGCCCCGACAAGGGCAAGCTGTGCCTCGAGCTCGGCGCGGCCGCCGCCATCGACTCCCGCGGCGACGACCTGTTCGCGACGGTCATGGCCCACACCGGTGGTCGCGGCGCCGAGGTCGTCGTCGACCTGGTCGGCGGCGACGCGACCGAGAGCGCCTGGACCTGCGTCGCCGCGGAGGGCCGCTACCTGCCCGTCGGCTTCAACGACGACGCCTCCGGTGGCTTCACGGGCCGCCCGCTGCGCAAGGTGTCGATGGGCAACTTCAGCGTCGTCGGCGTGATGCTCGCCTACGCCGAGCCCAACGAGCTGATGAAGCAGTTCGGCTTGAACATGCTCGGACCGTCGGTCGGCCGGCAGGTGCACGCAGACCTGCTCGCGGTCTTGTCCCAAGGGGTCAGGCCTGTCATCGGGCGGGTGATCGGCCTCGACGAGGTGGGCGCCGCCCTCGACGACCACGCCGCCCGCCGTACCAGCGGACGCACCGTCGTCGAGGTGTCCCGATGATCCGCGCCGACGACCTGGTCGCCGCCGCGGTCGAGCAGACCGGGCTCGAC